>NZ_JAJAFY010000049.1:0-34164 GCF_025384885.1 Photorhabdus kleinii | reverse complement strand
ATTCCCGTACATCAGCAGACTTTTTTTCTGCTTTTATTTACTCTATTGCTTCAATTATTTATTTCACTGACTTTAAAAGCCATAATTTAAAAAATAACAATTTAAAAAGCAATAACTTAAAAAAACAAAAACACAATATTAAATATCCTGTAGAAACAACCAATAAATTAGTTGTTTTCTTTGCCTTTTCCAGTTTAGTTATCATCAATGTTTGCTTTTTCCTATCCTTAATGATTATGCCAGCAATGCGAACAAAATATTTTGAACATATTGATATAATTCAAATGTATATCATATTACTGATTATATGGTTCCCCTGTGCAATTGGGATCATGAAAATCATTAAATCTGCACTTTTAACCAAAATAATCATGATAGGTAATATCATGCAATTATTCTCTCTCGGATTCTGCTTACTTAGCATTATAACAAATTCTGGCATACTCTATTTGCTATTCACAATTATGGTATTTTTAGCTAATAGCATTATGCAACCTATTTTTTTCTCTTATTTGGGATTATATTCAAAAAACTCTCTTTATACTTTGGGTATGCAATCAGGGATTTATGTCTTTATTACTATGATCATTCTTTTTTATACTATTTATTTAGATGTTGGCGTTGAAGAAATCATTGCTGGATTTACAATATTACTAATTTCTTCAATAATTATCTCGCCTATTTTTCGCTTTGCCGTTGACTCTAAAAAGCAATAAAGCCAGCGTAATTATTATATTAAAAAATTTATTGCGCAATGAAGAAACATAATAATGACGGGCATTTCACACGAACAAAAATCAACCGCACTGACTAATAATACAGCCAAATTTCCTTTTCTCAATAGAAGAAACATTCATATTCTTCAATTATATCATCTAAAAAATTCAAATACTTATATACCCGTCATCTTTCAAGTTGCCTCTTTGTTGGCTGCACTCACTCACCCCGGTCACATCGTTATCTATGCTCCCGGGGATTCGCTCCCTTGCCGTCGCGATCCATCTTGAAATCCATTGGGTATATACTTACAGAAAATATTTATTTTATGCCAAGTGATGAGGATGATATAGATACCACACAATTGAAAGATACGCTATTACAAATGATTAGTTTGGTAATTATGAAGGATAAAAAGCACCCTAAAGTGCTTTTTATACAACCATTGATGATAAGCAGTAAAGGTACAATAATCATACCCTACATTAGCTTGCTAATACCTTTTTATTTCTAAAGTAAGTACTTAGTAAAGCAAAGAAAGTAAAAAGTATCAGTAATATCCAACTTAAGTTATAACTACCTGTAATATCTCTTAATATCCCTACTAATGGCGCAATAACAATCACAGATACTTGATTAGCAGTCATAGCCAAACCTAAAGCAAATCCCATCCTATCCTTAGGGGCTGTGTCTGCTATATAAGCTATCCAAGGGCCATACCAACCTACTCCAAAGAAACCAAGTAAGATCATTAATGGGAATAAAAAATAATAACTATCAGTTTTAATAAAAAATAAAATAGTGATTCCAATTAAAGAGAAAAATAAGCAACATAATACTTGAAAATATCTATTTGTTTTTGTTCTGTCACTCCAGGCAGCTAAGGCTATTCTTCCTACAACCCCAGAGACAAGAGCTGAGAATAATAAAGTTGCACCTATAGATGGAGAAATTTTTAGCTCTTCATAAAAATAAGAAATTAGATAAATAACCACACTATATTGAATGGCTGTTAAACAAGCCCCAGACAACATAATATTAAACATAGCAGGTTCTTTAACCATTAACATTTTATTTCGGATAGTCGATATAATATTAATGTGCCGTATTTGCTTTGCTCTAGGATCTTTATCTTTATAAAATATAAAAAAAAGTGTAGCCCCAAAAATAGCAATGCATCCACTGGCAAAGAAAGCGAAATGCCAATTAAAACGTATTGCCAAAAATGGTAAGATTAAACTTGCTAAAGCCCCTCCTAGAGGTAATCCTGCTTGTCTAATCCCCATAGCAAAACCTAACTGACTTTTTGAAAACCAATTAGAAACAGACTTGGCCCCACCTGGTTGCGCAGAGCTATACCCAATCCCAAGAATAAATAAGAGTATGAGAATCGCATAATAGTTATCAAAAAATAGGGTAAAACATAGAGTCATTCCAACTAAAAAAACACCTATACTTACCACGTACTTTTCATTAAACCTATCAAGTAATTCTCCAGCTATTAGTAAACCAACTAATGGTGCAAGTTGAGCAGACGATACTAGTAACCCAATTTGGAATGCAGATAACGACATCTGTTGTTGCAATAGTGGAGCGATAGAACCTATCCCTTGAACAAAAAAACACGCACATGCCTGCGTTATCGTAGCTATAAATAACACTATCCATTTATAATTTTCAATATTTTGATTTATCACGAATTAATTATCCTAGAAGATCTTTATAAAAAACCACTATAAGAATATGGATAAGTAAAGTTATCGGCCTTACTTTGTTCTGTTAAGAATAAAAATTTCTGAATTCCCTTTTGAGAGTTAATTTGGTTAATCGCTTGATAAAGGGAGTTAACGGCATCATAGGCAGGATCCACCCATTCCTTAACATTTTTAAAAATATACTTTAATTCATCTTTAATATTAGGAAAGTGAGTACATCCTAAAATCACTACATCTACATTATCAATCTCTTCTTTTGTCATTGATTTTAGTATTAAACTTTCTATGTCATTGGTTTTTAATAGTATTCCTCTTGATTTCATCTCTGAAAAGTTAACCAGCTCTGTTAAACCTAACTTTTTAAAGATGAACTTATCATCAATTAACTTTTCACATATATTATTAACATATTCACTGTTAATTGTATTAGGTGTAGCAATCAGAAGAACATTTTTTTTTGAAGAGATCTGAAAAGCTTCTAAAATAGGAGGGAGCACTTTAATACAAGGCAATTTTAGTTTTTCTATAAAATTGTTACTCAATAAAGTTGATGCTGTATTACAGGCAATAATTAAACCAATTGGCTTAAATACTTGTACTGCTTGCTCTAACAGATCTTCTATTCTTTCTAGTAGTAAATTTCTATCCTTATTTCCATAAGGATAGAACTTATTATCAGCAATATAAACGACGTCAGTACCTAAAAAAAAATTCTCTACATATTTAGATACTGATAAACCACCAACTCCCGAATCAAAAATCAATATTCTAGGGGTATCAGTATTTATTTTTTCTACAGAATCACCATTAGAATTGTAAAATTTTATATTTTTTTTTCTAAAATAATCGTATCTTCAACTAACATAAAAACCTCTTACGCAATGATAGCTCGACTTTGAACAGATCCTCGCATTCCTCGAGATTTCTTTAAATCAGTTGTAAAGACAACTCTTGCTAACCAACGTGCTTTTTCTCCAAAGAAAGGTTCATATGCATCCCTGGCGTGTACACATCTAAAGTTATCAACAAATATGCAATCTGAAGTATTTAAAACAATTGATTCCTTATTTTTATTAAAAAAATCAATTACCTTATTGACTGCTTTTATTTCATCTAACGAATTGTTATCTAGGTTCAAAGCAGCAGCATTAATTCTTACATAAGGCTCTTCTTTTGCACCAAATAATATTGCTTGACCTTCTTCATCAACAATATTTGAAGTTGAATGAATTGGATTATGAGAAATATAAAACCTGTCCTGAAAAAGCAGTTCTTTTTCCTTGTCAGTAAGTTCAATACCGTCAATACAAGAAATTGTTGTTGGTGCTCTTTCTTCATTTCGCATACAGACAAGTCCCAAGAATTCAGCTCTTGCTGGATGAAAGGCATCTTCTACATGAAACCCAAAATCTTTATTTGAACCACTGCTTGAATTAGGGACATTTTGTAATTCTTCGAAAGGGATAATATTATTGTATATACTACCATTTCGTTGGGAAGTAAATCCCATTCCTTCTCCCAATAAAGATCCATATATACCTAATAATATTTTTGCATCATTAATTTTATATCCATCTTCTAATTCTATTAATTTTCTCGGAGTTGGTTGAACACCATTAAGTAAAACAGGGTTATCTTTAACATGAATAGCAGCATATTTCTCATGCCTCTTAAAATGATAAAACTCTTCTCTAATACTACGAGGCAACTCTTGTGCGAAAATTGAGGCTCTTTCTAGAAAGTCATATTGATTATCTAATTTCTCATCAAAAACAATATGATCTATTAAATCTTTAATCACTTTACTTTCATTTTGATCAGGTTTAATTTCCTTAATATATGTCATCTTCCTACTCTAATATAGTTAATATAATAAAGACCAATTTGGTTCAGGGAATTTATATTTTTTTAGTTTAAAACAAAATTTCATTTACATTTATTTACATTTTTATTATTTCCAAAATTTCATTTTATTCATAAATTTCAAAAATTTACATTATCATTGTAGAAAAAACATCTTTTTTCAAATCGAACAAAATATTTACGAAAATAATATTTAAATCCATTTTTTCAAAAAATCATGCATTTTTTATTTAAATACTAACGTAATATTACACTAGGAAACTTTTAATCTAAACAAGGTAGAAACTGAGTGTTTGTTTATTACTCATCGTATTAAAACCAACTATCAGTACTTTATCCATATAGGCTCTATTCATGTTGGCCTGTTTTCGTTTGCCACGAATACTGGTTTTTTTATTGTTTCCGCACGAAACATATTCAAAGTCAGATCATATACAAGCCAGAATTTCAGCAGTATCACCAGACTGGTTCTTAAATTTACGCCTAACTCAACGCAATAATACTTTGAGCAGATCGTTTCTCTTGTAGCTTTACTAAGCCTCGACTGAAAAGGTATATCCAAGGAAGTCGAAACGGGTGTGTTCATACCCGTCCTTTTGTTTCCCGTCTTTGCGCTTTGCAATAAGTAATTCGGGTTTTGTCAGGGTGAAACATTCCATCTACTACGCCAGCAACATACCTACAAAGCAAGACTGGGTTACTGTCGTAGAGAGCTTGCTTTGCTTGTAGTACTGGCGGGGTGGCGAGAGTCGACGACAGCTTTCGCTAATTACTATCATATTCCAAATCGGAGATAATACCTTGCCAGCCAAATTGTTGTATTAAATGCTGCCATGATGCATCCCATTTTGCCGTAAGCGATAATTTATCCCCCGTAACAGGGTGATCCAACTCAAGACAACTGGCATGAAGCATCAACCGACTGGTTTGATAATGCGCGGTAACCCCTCTGTTTTGCCGTAAATCGCCATGTGCTGTATCACCAATAATTGGGTGACGAATATGTGCCATATGGCGTCTTAATTGATGTTTTCGGCCTGTTTTCGGTGTCAATTCCAACAAACTAAAACGTGATGTAGGATAACGACCTATTTCTACCGGACACTCCACCGTTGCCAGTGGTCGGTAATAAGTCACGCAGGGCTGAGCCTCTTTATCACCCTCGGCAAATTTATCCGCGATTTTATCCAGCTCCTCAACCAGAGCGTAATCAATAATAGCTGATTCCAACACATAACCGCGCACGACGGCGTGATAAGTTTTTTGTAACTGATGATGTTCAAACTGTTGAGAGAGCTGACGGGCAACATCGCTGGAAAGCGCCATCAGCAATACGCCTGACGTCGGTCTATCCAGACGGTGTACAGGGAAAACATGCTGACCAATCTGATCACGCAATGTCTGCATAACAAAGACAGTTTCGTGACGCGCCAACCAGCTACGATGAACTAACCACCCCGCTGGCTTGTTAACTGCCACAATATGATCATCCTGATATAACACTTCCAACATATCAGACGTTATCCTGCATAAATAAGCGATCCAACGCACGAAGATGTTTAAACAGTTGCTGGTAACGCCCGGTAGTATCTTCTTTATAAGACTCCTCAAAATAAGGCGCGATAGCAAATGCCGTAGGCAACGCCAATCCCTGCTCCAACAATGCATACATTCTCGGAATTAATACCCACTGCAACCACTCTTCAGCTAACATCCTATCAATGGAAAACGGCTCAACACTTTCGAAAGCTTCCGGTTTAGGCGGATGACTCTGCCACAAGTCAATTTCCCTCATGGCTTCTTCAATTAACTGTAATTTATACAGAATTTGTTTTGCAGTACTCATATTTTCAGCCTGACTCAGTTTTTATTCAAAACAACCAAGTTAGCAAGAATACCATCGATACCCTTTAGCTGAAAATTTGCTTGCTCCACCAAATAAGAGAAGGGAGCGCACAAGCGCTCCCCTTAAGTTAAATTCTATAGCAGTCCCGCTAATAACACGCTCCCTGCTCACTCCTTGACAAATTGTCCCTAGTTGGTTATCCCTTACCCATCATTTTATTTGTTGCATATCATCCTGTTATGCATTGTGTCATCCTGACCATCATCACTCATCTGTCCTTGAGAAATTGTGCGCAATGATTCCTTTCCTGCTGAGGACAGAATGAATTAATTCTTTCGATGAAACAAGCTACACATAATGGAACCAGTAAGTCAGGGCAGAGAATAAAATCTGTGATTATTTATAGGCTATTGAAATAAAATGAAAATAATAAACTAATGTGAAACTCACAAAAGTAAACTATGATATCTCTTACATGAAGTGTAAGAGATATCTCACAAAGGCAGCGTTAAAAATCGGGGTCTAACGCATAGAGACAGGTTCAATTGCGCCAAGAAAGCTAATTAAGTCGGTAAATAAGCGCTTTCGTTTATGACTGCCAAACTGTTCCAAGATCACTTCACCGGTCAAATTACACAGAGAAATGATACCCATATCATCTGATTCCATCGTCGCAATAAACGCCGTTGGCGACAGTTTCAGCCGTTTCTGTGTCACCAAATGCCCTATCAAGTTTTCCTGTAAACGGATAAAGTCATCCTCACTCCAAACCTGAATCAAACTAAGCCGTTGACCTTCAAACGTTACCGTCATATCACCGGCCAATTGTGATGTATAAAAATCATGAATTGCTGGCTGCAATTGTATATCCAGTGCAACTTCGACGCTATTCAGCTTATCCTCTAAAGGAAAAGGCTGAGGAAACCAATAAACTTCGTTGTCACCAGTTTGGGTAATACAAGGTGATGGTACACCATAAAGTTCACGGCTTGCAGGAGGGGCTCCGGTTTCCTTCTGCCACAAATCAACATAACAACGGGTAAAATTAGACAACGCTTCTGTAACATTAGAAATCATATTATTTTCAACCGGTAACTGTTAGGGTGTACTTATGTTAAGGTGTACTTGGCAATTTCATAGTAAACCAAAGATAGTAAAATGAGCGAACAAATAAAATTCAGACAAACGCGTTAACTTGCTAAACTTAAGCAACCACTATTATCAGATTTTGAGGAATAACATGTCGTTATATCGGGATCACCAAGCTCTTGAGCAACTTACTCTGGGTAAAACCACTTTATATCGTGACCAATATGATGCCAGCTTATTGCAAGCTGTACCCCGCAATATGAACCGTGAACCGCTGGAAATTTTCCCTGATAATTTGCCATTTCATGGCGCTGATATCTGGACACTGTATGAACTGTCATGGCTGAATAGCCGCGGTTTGCCACAAGTTGCTGTCGGGCACGTTAGTTTAAATGCAGAAAGTAAAAACCTGATTGAATCTAAAAGTTTTAAGCTCTATCTGAACAGCTTTAACCAGACTCGTTTTGAAAATTGGCAGGCCGTTGAAGAAACACTACAGCGCGATCTGGCTGCTTGTGCTGAAGGTGAGGTAGAAGTGACACTTCATCATTTAGATCATTTCAATAACCAACCAATCGCCGCTTTTACCGGTGAATGTATTGATGATCAAGATATTGAAGTAACTGAATATAATTTCAACCGTCATTATCTGCAAGATGCAGCACAAGGCCCACAAGTGGAAGAAGTTTTAGTTAGCCATCTGCTGAAATCTAATTGCTTGATCACTCATCAACCTGACTGGGGATCTGTCCAGATTCACTACAAAGGGTTAAAAATCAATCGGGAAGCATTGTTACGTTACTTGATATCATTCCGGCATCACAATGAGTTTCACGAACAATGTGTCGAGCGTATCTTCAGCGATTTACAACAATTATGTGCACCAGAAAAGCTCTCAGTCTACGCTCGTTATACCCGTCGTGGGGGATTAGATATCAATCCGTGGCGTACAAATAGTGAAGGCTTTGTTCCAGCAACAGGCAGATTGGCACGTCAATAAATCCGTTTTAAATCTGCTTTCCTAAACGCAATTCGTGAAAAATAAGCTGAAATAGGGCATGTAATACATTCAGTTTAGTGATATTGATATGTAATCCATACACGGTATACAAGGAGTCATTCTTGATCACACATATCAACCCACTCGGCTCGATGGATTTATTATCTCAACTTGAAGTAGATATGCTAAAGAGTACCGCAAAAAGTGATCTGTATCGCCTGTTCCGTAATTGCTCACTGGCCGTACTCAATTCAGGTAGCCAAACCGATAATAGCAAAGAGCTGCTCTCTAAATACACCGATTTTGAGATTAACGTATTGCGCCGTGAGCGCGGGGTAAAACTGGAACTGGTGGATCCACCAGAAGATGCATTCGTTGATGGAAAAATTATTCATTCACTACAAGCTAACCTGTTCGCAGTGCTGCGGGATATCTTGTTTGTCCATACTCAGATTACCGAACCAGGACAACAAGATTATTCCGATTCAGAGAATAGCGCTCATATCACCAATAGAATATTCTCTATTCTGCGCCATGCCAGAGCGCTGCATACCGATGAAGATCTCAACATGATCGTCTGTTGGGGAGGCCATTCAATTAGTAAGCAAGAGTATCAGTATGGCCGTAAAGTCGGTAATCAGCTTGGGTTACGTGGATTGAATATCTGTACCGGCTGTGGCCCTGGAGCAATGGAAGCACCGATGAAAGGCGCGGCTGTCGGCCATGCTCAACAGAATTACAAAAATAGCCGTTTTATTGGTATTACCGAGCCATCAATCATTGCGGCTGAACCCCCAAATCCATTAGTGAACGAGTTGATTATCATGCCAGACATCGAAAAACGTCTGGAAGCTTTTGTTCGTATCGCTCATGGTATCGTTATTTTCCCAGGTGGTGTCGGTACAGCAGAAGAATTGCTTTATTTACTAGGTATTCTGATGAATCCAGAAAACCAAGAGCAAGTACTGCCATTAATTCTTACCGGACCAAAGGAGAGTGAAGACTATTTCCAGGTTCTGGACGAATTTATTGTTCATACATTGGGCGAAGATATACGACGCTACTATCACATCATCATTGATAATGCGCCTGAAGTTGCCAGAATAATGAAAGAAGCGATGCCATTAGTGAGAGATAGCCGCCACAGTACCGGTGATGCATATAGTTTTAATTGGTCAATGAAGATCAATTATGATTTGCAACAGCCGTTTGAACCATCCCATAAAAACATGGCTGATCTTAATCTCCATCCTGATCAACCATCTGAAAAACTGGCAGCGTCACTGCGCCGTGCTTTTTCCGGAATTGTTGCAGGTAATGTGAAAGAGGTGGGTATTCAAGCGATTGAAAAACAGGGTCCATTCAAAATCCACGGGGATGCTAAAATAATGCGCCATATGGATAAGCTACTGAAAGACTTTGTGGAACAGCATCGAATGAAGCTACCGGGAGGCACCGCCTATGAGCCTTGCTACGAAATTATCAAATAAAATTACCTGAAAAAATATCTGCGCTCCACGGATGGAGCATTATGCTATTTAAAGTGATCCCATATGATACACCTTCTTATTGTTGATGCTCTTAACCTTATCCGACGCATTCATGCTGTACAGGGCAGTCCATGTATTCCTGCTTGTGAACATGCGCTCCGGCAGCTTATCCAACATACTCATCCCACGCATGCCGTCGCAGTATTCGATGAAGAGAATCGCAGTCACAGTTGGCGTCACCAGATATTACCTGACTACAAAGCCGGCCGTTCGCCCATGCCTGACAATCTGCAACAAGAAATGCCGCAAATCAGAATATCATTTGAGCAACAAGGAGTCGCCTGCTGGCACGCAGAAGGGCATGAAGCTGACGATCTGGCGGCGACACTAGCCGTAAAAGTGACTTCTGCTGGTCACAACGTGACGATTGTTTCTACTGATAAAGGATATTGCCAGTTACTTTCACCCAATATCCGTATCCGTGACTACTTTCAAAAACGCTGGCTGGATATGCCATTTGTTCAACAAGAGTTTGGCGTCTTACCAGAACAATTACCTGATTATTGGGGACTGGCTGGGATAAGTAGCAGTAAAATTCCGGGGATTCAGGGGATCGGGCCGAAAACCGCTGCCACTTTATTGCAACAGGCCGGCACACTAGATAACCTCTTTCAGAACCTCGACCAACAACCCGATAAATGGCGCAATAAACTAGAATCTAATCAAGAAATGGCATTTATCAGCCGGGAAGTTGCGTCATTACGTACCGATCTGGCTTTAAATGGTAATCTGCAACAACTCCGGCTGACAACAGTAACCTAACGAAAATACTTCGCTATCTTATCCAGATGTTCGCCTCTTAATTCTCCGGCCTCACTAAGCAGGCCGATCCAAGCCTTAATATAATTATATTTTGCTTGTGAGAGATCGCGTCGAGCAGTATATAACTGCTGTTCAGCATTCAAGACATCCACATTAACCCGCTGCCCAAGCGCAACACTTTTACTGGTCGCGTCTACCTGCAAGCTAGCTGATTCAACCGCCATTTCATAAGCACTAATCCGTTTTTCACTATTTAAGTACTGATTATAATTGCGGCGTAATGCATTGAGGATTTCTCCAGCCTGAGCATCAAGATCATATTTAGTCCTGCCATAGTGGGCCGCCGCCTGACGTACAGAGGCAGACGTAGCACCACCATTATAGATATTCATGCTCATCCGTAAGCCAATGGTATCGGTTCGATATTTTTGATCTACAGTATTATCGCTACTGGATTCGTTTTCAGAATGGGATGCATAGAACTCCAGCTTAGGTAAATAGCCTGCCCGGTTGCGCTGCACTTCATGGTACGCGGCTTGCACTTCCTGACGAGAGGCAGATAAAACCGGGTTGTTAGCCAATGCCAATTTTTCCCACGCCTCATAACGCTCAGGCGACAATCTCAATACATGGAAACGCTTTTTATCTGATAGCCGTTGCACAGGCAAATCTACAGGGAGAGGAACGCCCACAATTAGCTGTAAACTTCGGATTGCCGCATCTAAATCGTCTTTGGCTGCTATCTCATCGGCAATCGCCTGACTGTAACGAGATTGCGTTTCCACCACATCAGTACGTGTCCCTTCACCAGAAGTAAATAATTTCTTATTCAGTTCCAGTTGCTTTTCATAAGCCATTTTCTGCCGTATGACTAAATCAATCTGATCCTGCGCATAAGCCACATCCACGTAAGCATTCACAACCCGAACAGCCAGTTGCTGAAAATCTGCCCGAAAACGTTCATTGCTCATCAAAGTGTGAGCCTGACTGGCTTTATAACGAGCCCATATTTCAAAATCGATCAACGGCTGAGTCAATACAACAGCCGCGTTATAACTGCTATATTGGCGATCCCGGCTGCTAGTTGTCTTCCTGCCCCAAAAGTCATACCCAACAGATTCCATATGTTGCCAATTCCGTGGTGAATTCTGGTAAGACATCATTACTTTAGGTAACAACTCTGCCCTGCCGAGCTTTTCATACTCTGCCCCCCCTTCCCGCTCTTTCACTGCGGCGAGAAAAGTAGGATCATTTTCTAATGCCAGCGCATAGGCTTCAGTCAAACTCAACGCCCATGTAGGAAAAGAGAACAGACTGACGCTGAAAAGAATCAGCAAACCAATTGATAAAGAAACATTATTCAGTTTCATAATCACTCCTCTATCAACGATGTTGAAGCCCGATCCCACAATGGCTTAAACAGATAGCTCAACAAAGAGCGGGAACCCGTTTTGACAAAGACCTCAACCGGCATTCCTGGCCTGATATCCAACCCTTTCAGTTTTTCCATTCCCTCAGGAGCGACAACTACTCTCATCTGATAATAAGGTTGACTGGTTGTTGGATCGACCAACCTATCCGCGGAAATCACGGCAACTTTTCCTTCAACTTTTGGCGTCCGATTCTGGTTAAAAGCGGTGAACATCAGATCCACATTCAACCCTTTACTAATCTTATCTGCCAAATTAACCGCAACACGCGTTTCCACTTCAAGCGCCATCTGGTCCGGCAGAATTTCCATTAACTTCTCGCCAGGAGCAACAACCCCACCTTGGGTAAAAATATTTAATCCCACAACCGTGCCGTCAACCGGCGCCACAATTGAGGTATGAGTCAGTTCAAACTGTGCTGTATCCAGCTTATTTCTATATTCACTGGCAGAGACCTGCACCTCCGCTAATTGCGTGCGCACTTCCCGCTGATAGTCAGCTGTGCGTTGAATAATACGCTGCTGTGTTTCCTGTAACTGTTTTTCAAGCTGACCTGCTCGCCCTGCCATTTCCGCTATGCTGCTGTTGAGTTCAGCCTGTTCACGCAGAAGTTCCAGATAACGATTACGCGGAAAATAGCCCTCATCCGCTAAAGATTTCAGATTAGTTATCTGCTCCTTAAGCGCCGCCTGCTGCATACGCTTACTGAGAAGAGAAGATTTCAGCCCTTTAATTTGAAAATTTGTTCCTTCGACAGACTGTTCAAGCCCTCGCAAATCGCTTCTCAGCACTTCACGGCGTGATACAAAAAGTTGTTTTTGCAGTTCGATAATCTCATTCACCCGTGGTTCAGATTGTAATTGCTGTAATATGTCGGGGAAAATTAACGCTTCATCACCATGCTGCTCGGCTAATAAACGGGCTTCCGTTGCCAGCGTGGTATACAGTTGATCCTGAAGTGCATCAACCTGCGCCTTTGCCTGCACCTGACTAAGCTGGACGAGTGTCTGACCTGCTTTGATTGTTTCTCCTTCAACAACCTTAATCTGGCTAATAATACCGCTTGCCGGGGCCTGAACTGTTTTACGATTACCATCCACAACCACTACACCAGAAGACGCGACTCCTTTATCCAACGGTGCTAACGCGGCCCAAATGAGAAATCCTAGGATCCCCACACCAATCACTAACCATCCTAGTCGCAAAAAATGCCTTTCTTCCAAAGGCAACAATCCTTTTTCATCTCTTACCGGCGTAATCTGATCAGACATATCCACTCCCGGACAGAAATCTCCGTCTCAGCTATTTGATATTATTATAATTAAATGCACATTTACTTATGATGCCTGCGCGACTGCCTTGGTCGCAGAATGTTCCTGACTATTATTTCTTTGTGATAAAGCGGCCATCACCTGTTGAGATGAACCGAACATCTTCATTTTCCCCTGAACCAGTAGCAATATTTTGTTTGTCTGTGATAGCAATGAGGTGCGGTGAGTAATCACAATCACAGTCTTTCCTTGTGCTTTTAACTGAGAAATCGCCTCATTTAATGCTCTTTCCCCTGCCTCATCCAGGCTGGAATTAGGCTCATCCAACACGACCAATGACGGCTCGTCATATAGCGCACGAGCAAGGCCAATTCGCTGTTTCTGCCCACCAGATAATCCAACTCCGCCAGCACCAATCACGGTGTCATAGCCCTTATCAAGTGCTAATATCAGCTCATGAACGCCCGCTTTCTTTGCCGCCCGTACCACTTTCTCTGGCTCCACTTCATTAAAACGAGCAATATTTTCAGCGATAGTGCCACCAAACAACTCAATATCTTGCGGTAAATAACCGATTGAGGAGCCCAGTTCATCTTTATTCCACTGATAAATATCTGCATTATCCAGACGAACAACGCCTTCCTGTGCCGGCCATATTCCGACCAGTAACCGGGCAAGAGTCGATTTCCCAGACGCACTGGGACCAATTAATCCCATCACATCACCGGCATCCAACGAAAAGCTAATATCCTGTAAAACAACCTTACTGTTTCTTCCCGGCGGCGCTGCGGAAACTTTATCCACGGCTAAACTTCCTTTTGGTGCCGGCAATGACATTCCCGGTTTGCGTTCCGGTTGTTGTTCCAACAGGTTGGTTAACCGTTGCCATGACAAACGAGCACCACTCCAGCCTTTCCAGGCTTGAATCAGTTGTTCAATCGGTGAAAGTGCCCGTCCCATCAAAATTGAAGCCGCAATCATCATACCCGGCGTAATATGCCCACCAATCGCTAACCAGCCCCCTAATCCAAGGATCAGTGACTGCAAGGCCAAACGCACTGTTTTAGTGACTGAATTAATCACTGAAGCCCGCTCACTCGCAATGCGCTGGAAATCCAGGAAACGCTCATGTAATCCAAACCATCTCCGACGTAGCACCGGCAACATACCTAACGCCTCTATGACTTCGGCATTACGTAAATTGGTGCTGGCAAGACTTGCTGAACGTAGAGAGAGTTTACTGGCTTCGGATAACGGCTGACTTGATAACCACTGATTCAACACAGCCAAGGCAATCAATACCAGCGCGCCTCCCAGTGACAATAGACCAAGCCAGGGGTTAAAAAGAAAAATAACGAGCAGATAGATTGGAAACCAAGGGGCATCAAAGAAGGCAAACAAGGCATTACCCGTCAAAAACTGGCGGATATTGGCCAAGTCATTGAGCATCTGACCGGCATCAGTAGTGCCATTTTTCAGATTCGATTCATAAGATGCGGTATAAACCCGGTTATTCAGCTTCATATCAAGCTGGCTGCCAATACGGATAACAATCATGCTACGGATATATTCCAGCATTCCCATCATGGCAAACATGCCGAGAGTAATCAGAGTCAACATCAGCAAAGTGATTTCATTGCCCGACGGCAATACTCTGTCATAAACCTGCAACATATAAACAGACGGAACTAACATCAGCAGGTTAATAAAAGCAGTGAACAACCCGATAGCCCAGAATACCCGGCTACGAGCACGAATGACATCAGTAATTTCATCCTTCGGGAGCAGTAGTTTCACATTATTTCCTTATTTTTATTTTTTTAAAAATATAACTATCTGATGTTAATGTTTCCTTTCTTATTCATTTTTCTTATTAGTCTTATTGGGCTTTATCATTAATTCCCGACCATCGGCAAAGCGGGCAAACCAACCATCTGGCTCATGAGCAAAAAAAGCCAAACCACTCCCCTGTTCATCAGTAATTGTGAGCCCATCTGGAGTTGGCCGCCAACCGGCAGGCACTTCACCAAACATATACGCTAAACAATCGTTATCACCATTAAGTGACCAAATTGATCCCTCTGGTAAGGGATGGTCAGTCAATAACACATCGCATTGTTGATGTTTATCCGACAATTGCCACACGCCTTTCAATTCACTCGCGTGTGGGAGATCAAGACTACTAGCCATACTTCCTCCGATAATGCTGAATGTCAGAGCAACAAAGAATGCAAATTTCAGATACCAAGCCGCAAAAACCATGCCGCCTCCAAACAAATAACCGCATCTAAGTCAGATGCGGTTGTGTTGTTGTGTTACGAAAGGATGAAATCAGACTCTAATATGGGTTCTCCAACAATCTTCACCCAAAAATCATCGTAGGAAAATTTACCGCCCAAATTAATGGCGAAATCATTCACCTTATCAACAGTGTTATAACGAAGCACAGCTTCTCCAACTTCACCAGTGAATTCCTCTACAAATTTAACGCCACCCTTCCCGGCTTCACCCAGATCAAACAGTGACACATCAATCTTGTCTTCACCGGAAACAAAGTCATGGATCCAATCACGCTCAAGAGGAGGTGATTCCTTGGCACTCAGGTAGACAAAGGTATCTTTGCCTTCCCCACCCCAAAGATTATCTGCCCCTAAGCCACCGTAAATAATGTCATCACCAGCTCCCCCTTTCAGAGTATTGGCGGCATCATTCCCGATTAAAACGTCATTACCACTGCCACCAATCGCATTTTCAATTGTGACGCCACGGGCAATAGAGACGTTTCCTTTTAGTCCACCGACATCAGAGAAAGAGGCTTCATTCAGATTGATGCGTTGATCTTGAGTAAAACCAGAGAAATCAAACGTATCATTGCCACCGGTATCCCAAGCGGTGAACAACAGTTTGCTGTTCTCATCTTTTGCGGTATAGAAGTCACGATCTGTGTTGGAATTAAAACCATATACGGTGTCATCGGCACGGATGGTATTATTCGCGCCATATACCGCCTGAATGGCAGAAATATCATTAAGTAATGGTGCGGAAGAATAAATACCTTTAAAGTCCTGCCCGGTATTTTTTTCACTAAAATAACTCATAACAGTATAAGCACGGCTGTCTTCAAAATAAGTCGCGCTGTTCTTATAAGTCGGGCTTACCTCATCAGACGCATTATAATCAGCCGGATGTTGCAACCCCAGAGTATGACCAATTTCATGAGTAAGCGTTTGACGGCCATAACCATTCACGTCAATATCGTTGTTTAAGAAAGTACGGCTTTTTGCATTATACCAAGTTCCTAACTGTGTCTTCTCTGGTCTTGGCAGATAAGCAAACGCATAGCTCCCTGTCAAACTAACATCAAAGAACCCAAAGGTGACATTTGCCTCTTTAACATCAGTGGTTTCAACGAAATTAATATTAGCAACATCAGCCCAAGATTGTATTGACAGTTTTGCAGCAGCTTTTTGTTCATCATTAAATGCTGAAAATTCAGAAATATGCCACGGCATATTATCCGGTTTACTCTCCAGGAAAGTATACTTTAATTGGAAAGCTTTAGATTTATCGTCGTCCTGATGCCCCCAACGATAATCACCCCGGATTAATTCTTTAGCAGCATCTTTACTGGGCTCATGCTCAACGACAATATTAGAATCCTTACCTGGTATATAAGCCTGTAACCATTTCAGCAACTCATTTGCCTTTTCTGAACCGCTAACGTCTTCCGAGTATGAAATTTTCTTCTTTAAAGACATATATTTCTCCATAAATTCAGGACTTAGATATAAAATTCTTTTTATTTAATTAAATACAAGTCAATAAAACCTGAAAACAACAGACCGCCCCTGGTCATACAAATTAACAACTAAAATCCCTTTCACATAAACGTAACACTAAAGTTAATTATGTAAAAAGCAATTAACATATTTTTTTAATATAAACGTGATAAAAATAACATAAAACAAATAAGCGATTGTTTTATATAACATAACTATTTAAGGCGAAAAAAATACCGCTAATTTCTTAGCGGTATTTTCTTATGCATTAATTATCGATTATTTGACTATCTATAAAGTAAACTTTAAAAAATTTATAGAATTATTGTTGATAATTTTAATAAGTAATTATCCCAATCCGTTATATAAATAGAAGAGTCTAGAATAAAAAACTTCCTTCAACGCAATACTGCGGGGCATAAGTATATATAAGAGGTTTAAATCAAGTAATACCTATATATTATTATTTAATAAAGCAATAACAACTTGATTAAATCAATAAAAAACATATATCACAGAGTAGTTAATACTTTCCTTATTCTAAATCATTTTTTACCAATATAATTAAATTATGGTTTTGAAGAATTAAATAAGAAGATCCATATATCTGATTAAATACCCTTAAAGACAAGGTATAAAAACCAATAAATCAATGCATTCAAAAAGATATCAAATTTAAAATAGCAAACTTAACCTATATAATATAGACATTGCCCTTACTTAATATTAAAATTAATTTTCATATCTAACCATTAATTAAATAAATTGTAAAAAATAATCCATTCCATTATTTCCCAGATTACAATGTTAATTTATATAATTATTACAGACTAAACTAACGATTAATTAAATAATTATAAAAACATATTTATTTTGTTATTTCATTTAAGTCAAGTGAAAAAATCAACATTTTCCCGACAAAAACCATACAATATCAATCATTATATTAAGTCACAACAGAATATTATGTAGCCTTTTCTTACTAATTAAGTGGATTAAATCATCTTAATACACTCATTCTATTCCGTAACAGAATGAAAAATAAAATACACCCGTTATCTTTCAAGTTGCCTCTTTGTTGGCTGCACTCGCTCACCCCGGTTACATAGTTTGCTATGCTCCCGGGGATTCACTCCCTTGCCGTCGCGATGCATCTTGAAATAATAATGTCATCCAATATCGAAAAAAACGCCTCAGGATATAGCTGAGACGATTTAGAAAATCTTATTTTATGAGTTATTCCAGAATGATGATGAACAACAGTGAATCAGTAATCATTCCGGCTAGCTGCATAAGCAGACCAAATACGACGAACATGAACCGTTATTTCTTCCCTGTCATGATAAAGGTGCTTTGCCTGAATTTGTGCATTTATACCCCCCTCTTTTAATTGCAAGTTCATTTTCTGCAAATTATGAGCAACTTCTTCATAACGCTTTTTCATGGGTAATTTAAGATTAAAAATAGCTTCCCGGCACCAGCCATTAACTAACCAATCTGCCATTAACTGCGTCACTTTTGCTGGTTTTTCCACCATGTCGCATACCAGCCAATAAATGTTTTTTGTCGAAGGCTCAAACTTAAAACCATCAACTTTGTGATGTTTAACTTGCCCCGTATCCATCAAACTTTTCGACATCGTGCCATTATCTACCGCATGAACCATCATACTACGTTTCACCAGTTGGTAAGTCCAACCACCAGGGCATGCACCTAAATCAACCGCATACAAACCGCTAGCCAACCGCTCTTCCCATTCATCATGTGGGATAAAAACATGAAAGGCTTCTTCCAGTTTTAATGTTGAACGACTTGGTGCATCCGAAGGAAATTTCAACCGAGGAATACCCATATAAAATGGCGAATTATTGTTACTGTAAGAATAACCAACATAACAGCAACCCGGAGCGATAAAGAAAACGTGTATCACCGGGCGATTAACGTTTTCCCGAATCTGCAAGATCTTTTCCTGACGCATAGCATTACGCAACGGAACAGTAAATTTTCGACAGAATTTTAATAACTCTTTACTTTCATTAGTATCAGGCACCTCAACCCGTAACTCACCGGCACGCTCAATGACACCATGCAGCATACCTACAATCGGGCTTATCCGATCTTCAGGAGGTAAATCTCGCAATAATTCACCCACGACCAGCATCTGGCGGGCAAAAATCAGCTCCCGAAATGGGATCTCACGAATCAGCCGATCGGCATCTTCATATTGATAACACTCAAACAGGACATAACCACTGTTGTCTTTCACCCGGGCAAAACCGTAAATCTCTTTTTGACCCGCCTTATCAATGAGTTCTGCTGCACACTCTTTTTCAAAACCAGGGCGGCAATATAAAGCAATTTTATTCATGGCGAAGCGCCGATTTCCTTAGACGCAAAGCGCCAATTAATACTAAAAACCAGCCGATAAGAAAGCTAAATCCTCCAACTGGCGTAATATAAGCGAAAAATTTAACCTGCAATAAAGCCATACAATAGAGACTGCCACTAAACAACAAAATACCTACTGCAAAAAAAACGCCACTCCAGTAAAACCAGAGCACAACTTTACGCATTAGCATGGCAGACATCGCCATCATTGCCAGAGTGTGAATACCCTGATATTGCAGACCGAGATCAATCCAACTTATCTGATATTTTTCCATCATCGGAGATAATAAATGTGACCCTACAGCACCAAACGCCACATAGAAAAACCCACTGAAGCCAGCAAAGATAAGCATTAAGCGACTATTCACTGTTATCTTCCTTTTTCATATTCTATACCCGTCATCTTTCAAGTTACCTCTTTGTTGGCTGCACTCGCTCACCCCGGTCACATAGTTACCTATGCTCCCGGGGATTCGCTCCCTTGCCGTCGCGATGCATCTTGAAATCCATAGGGTATATCTGCTCGAATGCCTTATTCCGCTCTTACTCATTGGTAATAAAGCCCAATTTCTCCTGCTCACTGGCTGCCTGAGCCAAAACCCATTGTCTGAATGCGGCAATTTTCCCCAATTCAGCCTGATTGTCATGACAAACAAGGTAAAATGCATTCTTACTCACTAACACATCATTAAATGGGCAAACTAAGCGCCCCGCATCAATTTCAGTCCGAGCCATGACATTATTTGCCAGTGCAATACCTTGCCCATGAACAGCGGCTTGGATCACCATTGCACTATGGCTAAATATCGGTCCTTGCTGAACATTTATCTGCTGCTGCATATCAAGCTGGCGCACATACGCTTGCCAGTCACGACGAGAAGAATCGTGTAACAACGTATGACGCGCCAAATCTGCGGGGGTCTTCAAAGGATTTTCTCCAGTCAGTAACGAAGGAGAACAAACGGGAAGCAAATATTCTGCGTAAAGGCGATCGGTGCGTAACCCCGGCCAATTTCCACGACCATAAAATATGGCAACATCAACATCATCAGCAAGCTTATCTTCTTCTCTGTCTACCGCCTGTATTCTGACATCAATGCCGGGATAAGCTAAATTAAAGCTGGACAGCCTTGGAACCAACCACTGGATAGCAAAGCTAGGTGAAAGGCTAACCGTCAAAGCACCTTTGGCACTTCGAGCTTGAAGTTTACGTGTTGCTTCATTTATCGCCGTGAATATTTCTTTAATGTCCAGATAGTAGCTTTGACCTTCTTCAGTCAACAATAGTGATCGATTGCGACGACGAAACAACTTCAACCCAAGAAAATCCTCCAGACTTTTCATCTGGTGGCTAACTGCGGCCTGCGTCACAAATAACTCTTCAGCCGCCTTAGTAAAACTTAAATGGCGCGCTGCGGCATCAAAAACCCGCAACGCATTAAGTGGAGGTAAACGTTTGGACATGTGAGCCCTTATGTAATGTTGACGATACCGGTAACTCTTTATATTTAGTTATTAGTTTTTGTAATCCGAATCATTATAAATTGTCCATTGAGGATACACCAGTAAATCCCTATAGTGGCGCCACTTCCTAAGCCGGAACGAAAAGTGAATCAGCTTAACGCTATGAAACTTTTGGCTTTGTGGTTGTGATGTTGTGTTTGCAAGTTGTCTGGGAAACCGGACCCTGTAGCTCAAGCTACTGTTTTTTCACTTCCTGTACATTTACCCTGTCTGTCCATAGTGATTTTTTAATGCACCGCAGTTGCGGTGCTTTTTTTTGGCATAAGGCGTGGAACATGGCAATATTATTCCATGTAATAACCTATCCATTTTCAGCCAGAAATAAATGGTTAAGCACCATCACCACCAAAACAAAATTAATACATCTATGAAAAAGTTCGAACCAGAACAGTTCCGCCAGCAATTTCCAGCGCTACAACAATTTCCATCACAACAATTTTCATCACAACAACAGACGGTATTTCTGGATAGTGCAGCCACTGCACTCAAACCACAAGCCATGATAAAGGCAACTCAAGACTATTATCAAAACAGTGGCGCTACTGTACATCGTAGCCAACACAAAGCAGCACTGGAAATTACATCCCGCTATGAACAGGCCCGGCAACGAGTTGCTGAATTCATCAACGCCCCTAAAGCTGAAAATATTATCTGGACAAAAGGAACAACAGAATCCCTCAATCTAGTTGTTCAAAGTTATTTCCGCCCTCATCTCCAGCCCGATGATGAAATTATCGTTAGTGAGCAGGAACACCATTCCAATCTGATACCGTGGTTAATGTTGGCAGAGCAAATCGGCGCCAAGGTTATTAAATGGCCTTTAGGCAATGGTAAATTGCCTGATATCAACATTTTGCCTGAACTGCTAAACAAACACACCCGATTGATAGCCATCAGCCAGATGTCCAATGTGACTGGCGGAGCAGTTGATCTCGCTGCAATAACTGCAATAGCACACCAACATGGTTGCCTGGTTGTTGTGGATGGTGCCCAAGGCATTGTTCATAATCCCATTGATGTTCAACAATCAGATATCGATTTCTACGCATTCTCTGCTCATAAACTCTATAGTTCGAACGGCGTTGGTATACTTTACGGCAAAAGTGAGCTTCTTAATGCTATGTCTCCTTGGCAAGGTGGCGGGAAAATGCTCTCTCACACTTCATTCAGCGGTTTTATACCCGAAGCAGTACCTTTCCGGTTTGAAGCGGGCACACCGAATGTTGCAGGTATTATTGGTTTTTCTGCCACACTGGAATGGTTGAAAGATATTGATATTGCCAAAGCCGAAACCCATGCAGTCGCACTTGCTGATTATACCGAAGCACAACTCTCCGCTTTACCCGGATTTATCAGCTATCGCATTGCCGGTTCCAGCTTATTGGCTTTTAATTTTACCGACATTCATCACAGTGATTTGGCAGCCATTCTGGCAGAACAAAATATTGCTTTACGTTCCGGTCAGCATTGCGCTCAACCCTTGATCGAAGCGTTAGGCATCAGCGGCTGTTTGCGCGCCTCCTTTATGCCTTACAACAACCAACAGGATGCCGATGCTTTAATTCAGGCAGTAAAATTTGGCCTTTCTTTATTACGGGATGAATGAATACAAGATGAATGACATTATGACTCAAACCGCTGAAAACCGGATTGCACCACACCCATTTGGCCAGGAAATCAGCCAACAACAGCTCATTGCAACCTTTGACCAATGCCGCCAATGGGAAGATCGTTATCGCCAGTTAATCTTACTGGCAAAGAAACTGCCCGCATTACCAGAGAACTTGAAACAGCAAGACACTGAAATGTCCGGCTGTGAAAACCGGGTTTGGTTAGGGCATCAATTACTGCCAGATGGCTATTTACATTTTTATGGTGACAGCGAAGGCCGCATTGTAAAAGGCCTGCTGGCGGTAATCTTAACTGCCGTAGAAGGCAAAACACCGGAACAAGTTTTAGCAACTAACCTATTGGCACTGTTCCACCAACTAGGGCTGGAACAACAGATAAGTGGCTCACGGTTGAACGGAGTCAAATCGCTAATCAATACTGTGCAGAACGCCGCAACATCTTATATACCCTATGGATTTCAAGATGCATCGCGACGGCAAGGGAGTGAATCCCCCGGAGCATAGATAACTATGTGACCGGGGTGAGCGAGTGCAGCCAACAAAGAGGTAACTTGAAAGATAACGGGTATATCAAAGATCACCCTGACGTTGCGCTTTAGCCACCATTTTTTTCAAGGCATGGGAAACCGCAACAAATCCAAATGTCGCCGTGACCATCGTTGCGGCACCAAAACCAGAAGCGCAATCCATACGCTTAGCTCCCTCTGCGGTACTTTTCGCGGCACAAACAGAACCATCACTCTGCGGATAAACTAACTGCTCGGTTGAAAACACACAATCGATGCCCAATTTACCTTTGCCATTCTTCACAACACAATAATCAGATTTCAGCCTTTCTCGCAGTTTAGCCGCTAAAGGGTCCTGAACCGTTTTTGCCAAATCAACAACCTGAATCTGTGTAGGATCAAGTTGCCCTCCTGCTCCACCGGTTGTCACCAGCGGAATTTTATGGCGGCGGCAATAAGCCAACAGCGCCGCTTTCGGCCTGACACTATCGATAGCATCAATCACATAACTAAATCCAACCGCCATCATCTCTTCAACATTATCGGGTGTGAGAAAATCATCAACACAAGTCACTTTGCACTCTGGATTAATTGCCAGAATACGCTCGGCAATCACCTCAGTCTTTGGTTGCCCAATATGCTGTTTTAAAGCGTGTAATTGGCGATTGGTATTGGTGATACAAACATCATCCATATCAATCAAGGTGATCGCACCGATTCCTGTACGAGCCAAAGCCTCAGCCGCCCAGGAGCCAACACCACCGATACCCACAACACAAACATGAGAATGGCAAAACAAAGAAAGCGCTTTTTGACCATATAAACGGGCAGTCCCCGCAAAGCGCTGCATATATGCATCAGAAAGAGAAGTTTGCATTACTGAATATCAATCCTGAAAACCTGTTATAAAATTTATGAAAAGCAATCACTGATTTACCGTCAACATGGTAGGCGGCGCTTTTTTTAACACCCAAACCCGACCGTAGTGGTTATAGAAACCTGCCGCTATACCCGCCGCCCCACCAATACCATGATAGATATCGAAATGATGTCCCTTTATCGCCCCACCAACATCCAATGCAACCATCAGCCGCATCTGGTACTGACCGGTAAATTTACCCTCTCTATCCAACAGAGGTATCTCTGCTAACAGGGTTGTTCCTGGTGGAATAAGCATTTTATCAGCGGCCACAGAAGCTTTTGCAATTAAAGGAACACTACTCGCACCTCGTACCGGCGCATAGTTTTCAGGTTTAAAGAAAACAAATGATGGGTTCTGCTCCAACAGCTCACGGACTTCTGCCTCACTGTGAGATTCCGCCCATTTACGAATCGCCAGTATAGAGATATCTTCCTGCGCAATTTCTCCGCGCTCAATCAGCAACTTGCCAATGCTCCGGTAAATATGCCCATTTTTACCGGCATAACCCAAAAGAGTCAGTGGCTCACCATCACCAAAATCGACATAACCACTCCCTTGTACCTCCATAATATAATTATCAATCAGTGAACGACTATAACCAATAATCAGACTGGGGCTAAGAGCGCCGTTGTCTATTTCAGTTCGGCTTGGTAAACGGTATTTACTCTTAGGCGGCATCCGGTACAGAGGATACTTAAATTCCCCCTGTTTAACACGACGAGCTTGTAACACTGGCGTATAGTAGCCGGTAAATTGGACGTTACCGTAATTATCCACACCTTCCATCTGGTAAGCGCGTAAATTAAACAGATTCAACTTACTGGTTTCACCACCCGCTAACATCCAGTTTTGAACAGCGTCAAAAGTTAAGCTATTACGATTATACAGACGAGGAGCAGACTGACTAATTAGCGCAACCTGCTCTGAAAAATCCTTTGCATTAACTGGCTTACCCTGCGCATTAGGTTGATTAACCAGCCGTAAATCCTGCTCGATATGACCATCTCTATATTGTTGGCCCTGTGCCGTTGGGCGAGAATGACATCCAACCAACAGTGAAATCACGGCTCCACACAGCAGATACTTACCCCAGTATTTCATTGTTGTTTTCTCTCTTACCAACATAACTCTGTGGCGAACAAAATGCTAAACCAATAGAAACGATGCAACTTACCATAAAAAAAATAACTTAACAAAACAACGACACAAACGAATAGAAAAACATCAATACGCAGAGTAACTAATCAAAAACGTAACGAAACAAACAATAATTAATAAAAAAACTTGCAACAGATCTTATCCTGAGTATAGTGCCCGCATCGGACGCGGGATGGAGCAGCCTGGTAGCTCGTCGGGCTCATAACCCGAAGGTCGTCGGTTCAAATCCGGCTCCCGCAACCAACACTATAAAGTAGTTCGATATTTGCGAATGGAACCGATTCCAGCAGGCGTTAGTGATGCAGGAAAGTACAAAGTAGGTTCTAATACGGACGCGGGATGGAGCAGCTTGGTAGCTCGTCGGGCTCATAACCCGAAGGTCGTCGGTTCAAATCCGGCTCCCGCAACCAATTTTCGCTACTCAAAATATCTATACGGACGCGGGGTGGAGCAGCTTGGTAGCTCGTCGGGCTCATAACCCGAAGGTCGTCGGTTCAAATCCGGCCCCCGCAACCAATTCTCTATGCATTTCAGCATACAAACTCCAAAAGCAACTTGTGAATGACTTTTCGATAATTTTTTCGCCATCGTATCTGCGTTCAGTTTAATGACAAACATCCACCTGTGGTCATTTCTGGCTTGACAGATTATCGTTTACAAACGACAACAAAACCATGAACGAGATACGATACTATATCGACAATACCGGACGTGACGTCTTTGAAGAATGGCGAGAACAAGTAATGAAGGATAGATCATACGACGAAGCAATGACCGAGGTGTTCCGCAAAGACCCAGCTTACGTGATCGAGTTACTAAACAGCATCCTTGAAGATAGCGAACAAGCCGAATTACTGATTGCTCTATCGCACCTTGTCGGCCAAGGGCAACCCGGAAGTTAGGAGTCTAAGTGCGATTCTGCGTGTCATGGGCTTACGCCTGGCAGTTCAACTCATCACTACCCACTAAAATAGGGGGAGGGAGTATAGGCTAAAGGAAAATAGCCCCTTCCCTTTTTAACAGCAAAAATTACCCATAGCAGCGGGTTCAAATCGCCAAATTACCACCATTCTTGAAATAAGCTTTGATACCCGCAAAAATTGACTCTGCGACTTGCTGCTGGAAACGTGCGGTTTTCAGTTTCCGCTCCTCTTCCAAATTGCTAATAAACGCAGTCTCTACCAGAATCGAAGGGATGTCTGGTGCTTTCAGTACCGCAAATCCAGCTTGATCCACCCGATTTTTATGCAATTTATTCACTTTGCCCATACGCTTAAGCACTTCGCTACCAAATTTAAGGCTGTCATTGATTGTCGCAGTTTGTAACAAATCAAACATCGTATGATCCAGATACTTATCACCGCTTTTACTCACTCCGCCAATTTGGTCGGCTTCGTTTTGCGTCTGGGCTAGAAAACGTGCGGTATTACTGGTTGCACCTTTAGTCGAGAGTGCAAAAACCGAAGAACCACGGGCAACTCGGTTAGTAACGGCATCAGCATGAATAGAAACAAAGAGATCAGCTCGCATTTTACGCGCTTTTGCCACCCGGACTTTTAGCGGGATAAACACATCTTCATTACGGGTCATATAAACTTTCATACCCGGTTCACGCTGAATAAGCGTTTTTAATCGACGGGCAATTTGCAAAACAACGTCTTTTTCACGAGTTTTATATTTGCCAATAGCGCCAGGATCTTCCCCGCCATGTCCAGGATCAAGCATGATAATGATCGGCCTGTCTTTACCTGCTTTACCTGACTTTGGCCTTTCCACTGGCAAATCTTCTGCTAAATGACCTTTATTGTACTCTTCAAGTAGAGCAAGTAATGGATCATCATCCGTATTAACCCTCGCTGCCGGATAAATATCCAATACCAAACGATGTTTAAATTTCGCCACTGGTTTCAAAGTAAACATATGTGGGTTGACCGATTGCTTAACTTCGAACACCAAGCGAACAGTTTTAGGATTAAACTGCCCTACCCTCACCAGTTTAAGATAAGGATCACGGGATTGAATCTGCTCCCCCATCCCGCTTAGAGTATGATTCAGTTGTACACCTTCAAGATCAACCACAATTCTATTTGGATTTTTTAACACAAACTGGCGATATTTGAGTGGAATATTGGATTCAAGAGTCACACGGGTATAACTGGATGCTGGCCAAATACGTACCGCTATAACTTTTGCTGACGCTGCGTAACCCACCTGGCTAACACTAAGTAACCACATCGCTGCGGCTCCCTGCAACAAACGACGTCGTGACAGATTATGATCTGAATGACTCATCTACTTAATATTCCATTCATAAAATACAAACACTCAGGTGATATTCACCAAAGAAACGATCAAATAAAAAACTTTAACCAATCGGCATTATGCTGTCATCAATAAACAGCATTTTATATTTTGCAAATTATTAACGTCTACAGGTATATGAAAATGTTTTTATCTGAATTGCCTCTTGCCATTTTCTCTCAAAAGGAATAAAAAAGCATAAATTACGAATAAAAATTCAATCGAGAGTCTGTTATGAAAGAACGCAGCACCGAATTAGTTGAAGGATTTCGTCATTCTGTTCCGTACATCAATGCACATCGTGGTAAAACCTTTGTTATTATGCTTGGTGGAGAGGCTATTGCCCATGAAAATTTTACCAATATTATCAACGATATAGGATTGTTGCATAGTTTGGGTATCCGCCTGGTCGTCGTTTATGGCGCCAGACCTCAAATTGAACAAAATCTTGCAGACCATCATTACAAACCGATTTACCACAAACATACCCGTGTAACCGATAATAAAACATTAGAATTAGTCAAACAATCTGCTGGTTTACTGCAACTGGATATTACCGCACGTCTTTCTATGAACCTAAATAATACCCCGTTACAAGGAGCCAATATTAATGTTGTCAGCGGTAACTTCATTATTGCTCAACCGCTTGGCGTTGATGATGGTGTGGATTATTGCCACAGTGGAAAAATTCGCCGTATCGATGAACATGCCATAAATCGCCAATTAGACAGTGGAGCAATCGTGCTAATTGGTCCTGTTGCAGTTTCTGTTACCGGAGAGAGTTTTAATCTGGCATTTGAAGATGTTGCTACGCAGTTAGCTATCACACTACAGGCTGAAAAACTGATTGGTTTCTGCTCTACTCAAGGTGTACAAGATGAAGACGGAAAAATTCTATCGGAAGTTTTTCTTAATCAAGCACCGGAGTTAATTAAAAAACTAGAAGTTAAAGGTGATTACTATTCAGGCACAGTCCGTTTTTTACGGAGTGCAGTAAAAGCTTGCCGTCGTGGTGTTCGCCGCAGCCATTTATTAAGTTATCAGGCAGATGGTTCTCTACTTCAAGAATTATTCTCCCGAGATGGCATTGGCACTCAAATAGTGATGGAAAGTGCAGAACAAATACGCCGGGCTAATATCAATGATATTGGTGGTATTCTCGAACTTATTCGCCCACTGGAACAACAAGGCATTTTGGTTCGCCGTTCAAGAGAACAACTTGAAAGAGAAATTGATAAATTCATCATTATCGAACGCGATAACCTGACTATCGCCTGTGCTGCGCTCTATCCTTATCCTGATGAGAAAATTGGCGAAATGGCTTGTTTAGCCGTTCATCCTAAATACCGCAGCTCTTTAAGAGGGGAAGTATTACTGAATCGCATTGCGGAGCACGCCAAACAGTTCGGACTGGAAAAACTGTTTGTTCTGACTACCCGCAGCATTCATTGGTTCCAGGAACGGGGTTTTGAGCCCGCAGAACTCTCAATGCTACCGATTCAGAAACAAGTGTTATACAACTATCAACGCCGTTCTAAAATCCTTATGTTAAGTTTGGAACCACAGTAATAAACGCATTCATGCCGAAAAAGCCGACTTTTACGAAAAGAGTATGCTGAATATATCAGCCGTTTTTACTGGAAACTGGGACTTTGGACTCGTGCATATTGTATGATTACCGCAGACGGCGCTCCGATTAAGAGACTAAAAATAGATATCCAGAAGCAAGAAAACCCAACGAAATAACAGCTCTTCGAGCTATTTATTCTCCATCTCCCCCTAATGCTAAAAGCGCGTTTTACTCACAATGAGCATTCAGGAGGGAGAATTCCGCAGGTTTTGTTAAACGACGCAATTCACCTATTTATGGAAGACCCGCGATAACCATCGCGGGCCTTGTTACCGAGTTAGTGCCAGTTAGCTGCCAGCACAGGTTGCAGCCGCTGTTGCTCGACATCGCCGAGCATTGCGGTCGCAGGCGCTGGCGGCGCGAATGCAGCCATAGCCTGGACAAGGTGTTCGACATCACTGTCCATCAACCGATGACCGTCACCGGCCATGATGTTACTTGGTCGTTCGGGGTGACTGGAATGCCAATTATGCAGCGTTACCTCCTGCTTGCTGCCAATGACTGAAATTTGCAGATCCTGCCCTTCATGCTGGAACCACAGACGCTCAGGGCTGATATCCTTTCCGAACACCAACCGCCCCATATTACCGCTAAATTCCAAATCATTGTCCCCATGCCCGACTTCCACCGTCGACATAGTGCCACTGGTCACAATATTGTTATTACCATCCCCGACTTTCACTTTCGACATAATACCGCTGGTCACGATATGGTTATCACCATTCCCTACTTCTACCGTCGACATCTCACCGCTGGTCACAATATGGTTATGACCATCCCCTACTTTTACTTTCGTGAAGGTTCCCGACGCTTTAATGGTGTTGTTGCCATGTCCGACTGTTAGTCTGTCGACATTACCGACAATAACGTTGTTACCATTACCTAACGTGATATCGGCAGAACGGCCCATCACATTCACCTTATTGTCACCGTTGCCGGCAACCACATTGCCACCCATAGCTTCCACATTGATAGTCTTGCTCTCGTCCCCCAAAGTAACCTTGGCAAAGGGAATTTCGACCGTAATGGAATTAGGATCAGTAGTCACTGGTGTAGGTTCCACCGCTGGCTCAATTTTCGGAACGCTGGGCATTAGGTGTAGTTCAAAAGGAGGGATACTGATCGCTTCCCGCTCAGGGGTAACAGTCAGTTCAAACTTAGACATATCAATCGGTTCAACTTTAGGAAAAGTGAACGGTTCAAACTTAATCGGTTCCCACTCAATAGGAGGAATAGTCACCGGTTCCCACTTAGGAATAGTGATCTGTGTTAATGCGTCCGGAACAGTAACCGTCGGTTTATCGGGAGATTGCGTCACCACTGGCCCGACCATTGGCACCAAATCCGGCGAAGGCTCCGCAAAGAGGAAGTCGGCCGCATCGACCTGCGAAATATCCAGGGTATCGAGATACAGCAGCTTCACGTTTGAATCAGTACCGCTGGCCCCATTAAAGATAACTTCAACGCCATGAATTTGTGACAGGCCGTTGATCGTGCCACGATTACTCTTAGTGATGGTTAGTTGGCTGAAATCAGTGATTCCGGTTTGACGCAAATCAATTTTATCAATGCCATGACGGAATCCACGTAATGCATTCTTGTAGTCCTTGGCGCCCGGTTGGGCTGCCACCACAAAAACATCTGACGCCGCACTGTCATGACTATAGATCGTTCCATTCAAGCTAAATTTCATCTGCCCCTGAGCATCGCTAGTGAGCATGACGCCCCTGCCGCCGCCCTTAAGGATCACGGTTCCCAAGCCTTCTTGTGGCTGGAGTGTTGAAGCGTCGCTACTCGTGTAAGCCACCGGGGCGATAAAGGTGTCTTGGAACTCGAAGTTCGTCGCACCGATCCCGGCGAGTGTCTGATTTTTCAGAACAATACTCTGCCCCTTACCCAGATCGACCTTAACATCCGCCCCCTGCTGCGTCAGCAACAGATCGGCAAATTTTTTGCCACCAAATCCTACCAGATCGATAATTTCGCCACGAGCAGCCTCGAAGTTGCTGATAATATCGCTGCCCGCCTCACGACGGTGGACCACAAAGAAGTCCTCACCCGCGCCTCCTGCCAGTGTGTTGTTTCCACGCCCGCCATCAAGCAATGCATCGGCATTACCAGCGACCAGCGTATCGTTGCCATCTCCGGTGATAATGTTCTGAATGCCCGACGGATTCTTTATCGTCAACGCTGCGCCGCCAATACTGGCAACACCGGTCAGCAAGTTAACTGAGGTATCCCGTGAAACAGCCGCCGCATTGAGGGTATTACGCCCTCCCGCCACGCCATTGACCGCATCATCCAGCACCGCGCGGTTGGCCTGCTTGACCACCGACTGGATATATTCGTCGGTGTAAAAGTAAGTGTCATCCGGGGTGTTCTTGCTGCCGTACAAACGTAGCGACCAGGCATTTAATGTGACCGGCAGGCCGGAACTAGCATCGGTCACTTGGAGGGTCCAGTTGCCAGCCGAGCGTTCGCCAAAATCATGGGTCGACATAAAGCTGTACTTGAACGTCCCTGATTGACTACTACCCAGATCGGTCGCACTCGCGCCCGGCATGCCGTCTGGAACCTTACCCTGACGATTGAGCAATATGCTCTGAGTGCCATCAGGAGAGATCAGTTTGAGCGTCAGATCGCCAAGACGGCCTACTTGGGCGTCAAAATCGATCTCGACATGCTCGACATTCAGACCGGCATTCATGGCGATGGACGACGTTAGCGTCTCACCCGCGGCCAAGGTTTTCCCCAGAGGGCCGCTGGATGCGCTATAGACGTACTCGTTAGCAGCGGTGCTTTGAGTCATCCAAGACTCGGCCAAACGAACAGCCGCTCGCGCATCGACTTGACCAAAACCATAATCGTTGCTGGTATGCATACCGCCGCCATTCCAGCTATGGCTGTTATTATCGTTCCATTTGGTAGATGGATCATTGATCTTGCGAGCGGATAGAGCAAGGATCTGCTGCACATCCCGATAACCTAAGTTCGGGTTGGCCTCAAGCATCAGCGCAACAACACCGGAGACTATCGGAGCGGCAAAGCTGGTGCCTTGCATGCTGGTGTAGTCATTGCCGAAAGTTGAGCCACGTTCGGTTTTCAACATATGGCTGGTAGACACGACATTGCTGCCCGGCGCCGAAACCAACAGGCTGGCTCCCGGATTGGAGAACGGTGAAGAGCCAATCTGCAAAGTCGACAAATCGCCCTGTGCGTTGATCGCACCGACTTCCACCGAAAAACGGTTGTTATTGGTCAGCGACCCTTGGGCATTGCCGCCTTCTGCACGATTATTGCCGCCCGCCGCCACGATGACGGTACCCAATCCGCCACGACCATTAGCCGCCGCGTACTGCGCATTCATACTCAGCGACGCGGCAGTATTTATAGAGCCGTCCTGAAAGCTGCTGAGTGCGAAATCGTTGGTAAATCCCCAGCTATTGTTAGCAACGTCAAAACTGACCATATGCCCCAGTCCCGCAAGATCGGCACCGTCATTGGCAAGATAATAACCACCCAACGTAGCATCATGGGCAACCCCGACGCCGCCTGCATTATTTTTCGCCGCGACCATCACACCCGCCACCATTGTCGCGTGGTTGGAGACCACGTCCGACAAGGTGCCATTGGTCTGTTGAGTCTGCAACCAAGCTTTATCGACATTCGCCGCAAGGTCGGGGTGATTGATATCAAATATTTCAGGCGCGGTGGCAAACTTACCGCCCGGCTCGAACTGACCAATTCGTACTCCCTTGCCGGTGTAGTCCTTCCAGACCGGCAGAATATTGGCATCGCTCAGATACCATTGCTGAGCAGCCAATGGATCGAGAGGAACTTCCGGGGTCAGTAACGTGACAGGGGCACGCATCGGCGCAGTCTCCCCGCTGTTCAGGTCTACTACCGATGCCGAAGGATTACCGGCCGCATCGGTGACACCGTATTTGAAGCTGATCAGACCAGTGTAAAGCGGGTCCGGCGTAAACAAGACATCGCCTTGGTTTGTGAGGCTGACCGTACCACCTATCGCATCACCAACATTGGCAATGCGCAAGGCTCCCTGACTGTTAAGGTGTTGATCGTTAGCCAACAGACTTTCTGCGGAAATCAGATGTGGCTGAGTACGATCAAAAACCTTGCCGTCCTTGTCGTGGGTGAGGACATCCTCGACAGGCATAGCATCAGGTATTTGTAAATCAACAGCTGAAATATCCGCGAAATTGAGTTTTTGGATATTTTTCAGCGTTACCGTGCCGTCACGTCCAGCGACCTTGTCGGCCACGATATATCCGCTGTCGGTACGGTTGATTCGATAGTCGCCGTGGTTACCGTGCAGGCTCACTATGTTGATCCCGCCGTCCCCATCAATCGTTGCATTGCCGTGACCCACTTCGATTACGTCGTCACCCAAACCGCCGAAAATTTTATCGGCGCCGCCGCCAGCGTGAATAATGCTGCCGCCTTCGGAAGCATAGATTGTGTCGCCCTGAGGACCGGCATAGATAACCGACTTGCCACTGCCGCCAATGATGGTGTTATGTCCGCTGCCGCCGACCAGGACATCGTTACCCATGCCACCTATCAGAGTTGAATTGCCGGAACCCCCCTTGATAAAGACACCGTTGACACTACCGCTTATGATCGTATCGTTACCGCTCCCACCTTCAGCAATGGTTAAACTGGCTTGCCCCATGTTCAGCTCCACGCCTTGGTTACCGACAATAATCGCCGTATCGTGCCCTCCATTGCCGTGAATGTTTTTCGTATCGTCAGAAGCACTGATAACAAAAACATCATCACCGGTACCGCCAACATAGGTGTTGCTCCCTGCGCCCCCGACCAGCCAACTGCCGGTTTTTGCCGCAATCAACGTATCATTGCCGCTGCCACCATACAGATTGCTTACCCCCAGTTGCTCGGCATTTAGGGTTTCATCTGTTTCACTCTGGCTGGCGTAAGCTGTGGTAGTGATGCCTTTGGTGGTGGAAGTCACTTTCGTGCCAGCTCCCTGAGTGCTCAGGGTGTTGCTAACGGTATCACCAAGAAAATCGACGGCCAGCACTTCCTGAGTTTTACCATTAA
>NZ_JAJAFY010000048.1:0-36128 GCF_025384885.1 Photorhabdus kleinii | reverse complement strand
TAAAAGAGAGAAAATAACAGGAATTAAAAATGGTAGACTTAATAATGCCAAGCTTAAAATAGAAAAATTACTATTCGTTTTCTTTTCATTTCCTGTAGTTATAAGAATATTTCTTCCCATTATGACAATAAATCCACTTATTACTCCCCATAATATTCTATGCAGAGCATCCAGCCAAACTGGAATAAGTATTATTTCTTTTGCAAAGAGAATGCAGTTTATCGTTGCTATTAATAAGAAGAAGCCAAAAATATGTTTTTCAAACAAAGCAATATTCATTTTTCGAATAAAAAAAGATATGGTCATACATCCCAGAGATAACCCCAATAAATAGGAAAAAACAGGAATATAAGCGTTTAAAATCATGCCTCCGTTTTTAAGCACGGTATCTACCCAAATCATTAGACCCGATGAGCCGGTAATATTTGCGGCACTTAATAGTATACTCAGCACAACAGCTCTATTGTTAAACATGGTGAGGGTTTTCCTTTATTTAGTGCTTATTTGTGCCATTCTATTAATCTCATTATGCTATTGTTGATCTTGAAGAAAAGGATATATACCCGTCATCTTTCAAGCTGCCTCTTTGTTGGCTGCACTCACTCACCCCGGTCACATAGTTATCTATGCTCCCGGGGATTCATTCCCTTGCCGTCGCGATGCAACTTGAAATCCATAGGGTATAGTCATTTTTCATATTAATATCAATATTATCAACTAAAGTTGTTTAAAAAAGTGATTTTAACACTGAATTATTATTGATTAAATAACTTGATTTAAGACGACGTCACTTCTGTTACTTTATCTTGGTTGTTATAGAAAACGATGCTGTTGATGATTATTTGTTACCGTTTTAGGATACTGTTTACATGACAGAGTCAACTTGATAGTGGCAATATTTGATTTGACGCGACGACTTAGCTGGTAAGGTAATTATCCCTGATTTGGGAAGGGTTGAGTTTTCTGCTGTTGCCAGCGAGGATAACTAATAATTCCTTTAAAAAGAGATAAATAGGTTATGGCAAAGATAGGTATTTTTGTTGGTACTGTTTATGGTAACGCGCTCGCTGTTGCAGAAGAAGCACAGCAGATCTTTGAACAACAAGGTCACGATGTAGAAGTCTTTGAAGAGGGGGAGCTGGAACAGTGGCAATCCTATCTCGATCAAATGGTTTTAGTTATCACTTCAACGACTGGACAAGGGGATTTGCCCGATAATATTCAACCTCTTTATTATGCCTTGCGAGATGAACTGGGTTATCAGCCAGAATTACGCTATGGTGTGATCGCCTTGGGTGATAGCAGTTACGAGAATTTTTGTGGTGGTGGCCGCACTTTTGATGAATTACTACAAGAACAAGGATCAATAAGAATCGGTGAAGTTTTGATGGTGGATGCAGTGGAAGAAGCTGAACCGGAAGTTTTTGCTCAGCCTTGGATCAGGCAATGGGGAGAATTAATTGAATAATTACAATACACCGCTTATATCGAATAGGATATAGGCGGTGTAATTAATAGAACCGTTTTATTTGCGGGTTAATTTTTCCAGATCGGCTTCAATCTCGGTAATCTTGTTGGCAACAACGTGTTCAAGATGACGCAGGTCATCAAGGATTTTGTGTTTCAAATCGATTTCTACTTGGTCACGTTTGCAAATCTGATCCAACTCTTCAATCACATAACGCAGGTTGGTATTGATTTCGTTGATCTCTTTGTATCCTTGCTCTGCATTGTTTGCAGTCACAGTCTTGCGCTGACGCGGATATTTGAATTTCACGCTTTTAGCAAAGAATTCACCTTTATCTTTACGAAAATAGATTTTCAGAATATCGTTGTTAGCTTCTTGACGCAGACTATAGCGGTCAATTTCTTCGGGATATGTGATCCCCAGACTCTTTAAGTTATCGTACATGGCACCACCTTAAGGGTATTTTTCCCAGTAGGTTATTCTATGCGTCATTTTGAATCCGGATCGTCTCCGAATACCTTACGGACTCTGTGTACGTTTCGGAGCGTGCATGTTGTCCGTATTCAAACTGCCTATATTAATAACACTAACTGAGGTTGGTAATGATGATAAAAAGCAAAAAAATAGCGGACTTATTTATTATCCGCTATTTTAAAGTTTAATCTATCGATCTGAGGAGTTCATTAATGCCCACTTTTCCTCGTGTTTTGGCATCCACTTTTTTGACAATGACAGCACAATACAGGCTGTAACTACCATCTTTTGATGGGAGGTTGCCAGAGACAACAACAGAACCCGCAGGGACACGACCATAATGAATTTCTCCTGTTTCACGATCATAGATTTTGGTGCTTTGACCAATATAGACCCCCATTGAAATCACTGAGCCCTCTTCGACAATCACACCTTCTACAATTTCAGAACGGGCGCCAATAAAGCAGTTGTCTTCAATGATGGTTGGGGTCGCTTGTAATGGTTCCAATACACCACCGATACCGACACCGCCGGATAAATGGACATTTTTACCAATTTGGGCACAGGAGCCGACTGTTGTCCAGGTATCTACCATTGTTCCCTCATCGACATAAGCGCCGATGTTGACATAGGAAGGCATCAGTACGCAGTTACGGGCAATAAAGGCCCCTTGACGTGCTGCCGCAGGAGGCACTACACGAAAGCCCTCTTTTTCAAATCTTGCCTGATCATAGTCAGAGAATTTCATCGGAACTTTATCGAAATAACGGCTTTCTGTGCCATCAATGATCTGATTTTCATTAATACGGAAAGAGAGCAGTACAGCCATTTTTAGCCATTGATGAGTGACCCACTGACCGTCAATTTTCTCTGCAACGCGCAGTTTTCCACTATCCAGCAGGTTGATGACTTGAGTAACTGCATCACGTGTTTCATGGTTGACGGTTACTGGAGTAAGCGTTGCACGGTTTTCAAAAGCATTTTCGATAATGGATTGTAATTGCTGCATTGCATCGGGTTCCTTGGTTATCGTCCGAATCATGGGCTTATATTGAGTTATATTTTATCCTTTGGATTTAGGGTTGCTGTCAACCTTTCTGACAATTCTTCTCTGACTTTTTTATTTAATGCCTTGTGGTCTTTATCTGCCAGCACAAAAAAATCTTCGACACGTTCACCGATGGTGGTGATGTGTGCACCATGCAGTGAAACCTCCATTTCGGCGAAAATATTACCGACCCTTGCCAGCAATCCCGGTTGATCTAGGGCAAATAGTTCCATATAGGTTCGTCGTTCGTTATGGGTAGGTAAGAAGGTTACTTTTGTTGGTACGTTGAAGTGACGCAGCTTGGTTGGCAATTTTCGTGTTTTCGGTGTTTTGGTATGGGGAGCCAGAACAACTTGTAAAAGTGCGTTACGTATTATTTCATGGCGATCCGATGCTAAAGGATGACCATTGGGTTCCAGTACCACGAAAGTGTCCATTGTCATACCATCACGATTGGTAAAGATCTGAGCATTATGAACACTCAGGTTACGTCTATCCAGTTCGCCGACAACCGCCGCAAACAGGGAAGGACGATCTACGCTCCAGATAAAAATTTCTGTACCGCCACGGGTTGGCTTGGTACTTATCAGTATTAGTGACTCTTGAGAATCATGTTGCACTAAATGACGGGCGTGCCAGGCAAGTTGTTTTGGCGTATGGCGAAGAAAATAATCTGCATGACAACGACTCCAAAGCTGATGAAGTTTCTGTTCGTTAATATTATCCTGGCGCAACAGAGCAAGTGCCTGGAAACGGTTATGACGGATGCGTTCCCGAAAATCTGGCGTATTTCCCTGGCGCAATTGATTCTCTGTAGAGAAATAGAGTTCCCGTAACAAGCTCTGCTTCCAACTATTCCATAGGTTGATATTGGTGGCGCAGATATCAGCGACTGTCAGGCATATCAGGTAGCGTAACCGGGTTTCATTGAGGATTTGATGGGTAAATTGCTTGATGATTTCTGGGTCCTGAATATCTCGCCTTTGAGCTGTGACTGACATTAACAGATGATGACGAACCAGCCAGGCTACCAAATCAGCTTCTCGTGAGTTAAGCCCATGTTGCAGTGAAAACGCTAGCGCATCGTCAGCGCCAAGTTCAGAATGGTCGCCGGTACGCCCTTTGGCGATATCATGAAATAGTGCAGCAAGATGTAGAAGCTCTGGTTGAGGCAGACGAGGGTATAGCTCAACACAGAGTGGATGGGCTGGACGATTATTCTCATCGGCAAAACTTTCCAGTTTTCTCAGTACGCGGATGGTATGTTCATCGACGGTATAGGCGTGAAACAGATCAAACTGCATCTGACCGACGATATTGCCCCAAAGCGGTGTGTAAGCGCCAAGGACACTGTGACGATGCATGGGCACAAATGCGCTTTCAACCGCCCTTGGGTGACGTAGGATATCCATAAAGATTTGGCGAGCTTCCGGTAATTCACACAATGGCTGAGACAGGTTGCGGCGTGCATAACGGAGGTGGCGTAACGTAGTAGAATAAATACCTTGAACTTCTTCATGTTCCGCCATGCGATAAAACATTCGCATAATAGCGGCGGGTTCTTTGATAAACAGGGTTTCATCGATGAGATCAATAAGTTGCCCCCGTAGTTGGAATTCACTATCCAACGAGCGGGACTTTTCATGGGTTTCCAATGCCAGAATGGCTTCATCAAACAGTTGCAGTAGCATATTGTTGAGTTCGCTAACGCGGCGTGTCATCCGGTAGAAATCTTTCATCATTCGTTCTACCGGTTGATTACGCTCTCCGTGATAGCCTAGTAATTGAGCAATACTGAACTGGCGATCAAATAATAGACGATTATCATAACGATTGACTATCAGATGAAGAGCAAAGCGGATACGCCAGAGGAAACTTTGGCATTCATTTAATTCATTACGTTCTTCTGCTGTCAGGAAACCAAAGTCGACCATTTCATCTATGGAGGTTGCACCAAAATGGCGGCGGGCAACCCACAGTAGGGTATGAATGTCTCGCAATCCTCCGGGGCTGCTTTTGATATCAGGTTCCAGGTTATAACTGGTGCTGTGATAGCGCTGATGGCGTTCGTGTTGTTCGATAATTTTGGCATCAAAGAATTCAGTGGAAGGCCAAAAACCATCACTGAAGGTATGTCGCTGTAATCGAAGAAAAATGGATGGATCGCCACAAATTAACCGTGATTCGATTAAATTCGTCGCAATAGTCAGATCTGATAACCCTTCCAGCAAACACTCTTCAAGTGTGCGGACACTGTGGCCGACTTCCAGTCGGATATCCCATAGTAAAGTGATAAATTGTCCGACATTCTGAGCTTGAGGCGGTGTGAGTGGTTGTTCACTGAGTATCAGCACGTCGATATCAGATAGCGGATGCAGTTCTCGCCGGCCATATCCGCCGACGGCAATCAATGAAAGTGATGAAATTTTATCAAATCCATAGGCATACCATAATTGTTGTAACAACTGGTCTATGTAATCACTGCGTGCAGAAATCAAGGCTTCTGCGGAAATACCCGCTTTAAATGCATGTTCCAGCCAAAGCTGAAATTCTTCGAGGTGCTGTTTCAACACAGGGTAGCGAAGATCTTCACTGGAAAAATCAGCGGGAGAAAGTGGCGGGATAGGGGCTTGAATTGTGGCGATATCTGCTGACATAAGTATAAACCTATGAGAAAGGCGAATCATAACGGCCAGATTACTGAGAAAGTAGGGGGCTAAACAAGGGATATTGCAGAGAAGAGACAGAAGCCTTGTATGATTTCAACAAGGCTTCGTAGTTTGCTATTTTAATTATTCATTTACCAAGACTGCGGAAAGGGTTGGTTCTTCTTCTTTACGCAATGTCATGATTTCGCAGCCGTTATCAGTAACAACGATGGTATGTTCATACTGAGCGGACAGGCTGCGGTCCTTCGTTTTGACTGTCCAGTCATCTTTCATGGTACGGATGCGATAGTCACCGGTGTTAACCATTGGTTCGATAGTGAAAGCCATACCTTTTTGCAGTACAACACCACCATCATCGGCGTCATAGTGCAGTACTTGTGGTTCCTCATGGAAACCTTCGCCGATGCCGTGACCGCAATATTCACGGACCACAGAAAAATCGTTGGCTTCAACAAATTGTTGGATAGCTCTACCAAGAGTGCGCAGGCGAATACCGGGTTTCACCATTTTCAAGGCTAGATAGAGGCTTTCCTGAGTGATGCGGCACAGGCGCTCACCCTGAATGGTTGGTTTACCAACTATGAACATTTTTGATGTATCACCGTGGAAGCCCCCTTTGATGACGGTTACATCGATATTAACAATGTCACCATCTTTCAATGATTTATCATCACTTGGGATACCATGACACACGACGTCATTAACAGAGATACAAACAGATTTTGGGAAACCGTGATAGCCAAGGCAGGCAGAGACAGCCTGTTGTTTATTGGTAATGTGATCGTGACAGATACGATCTAATTCACCTGTTGTTACACCGGGTTTGACGTAAGGTTCAATAATTTCCAACACTTCTGCCGCCAGTCGACCAGCGATGCGCATTTTTTCAATATCTTTAGAGGTTTTAATTGAGATTGCCATGAAACTTGTCCATTCAAAGCCAGCGAATCTGCTGGTTGTCTGTTTTTCAACAAGGAAAAAATTATTGAACTAATGGTATCAGCCTACAGAATATCTGCCAATAACAGTTGGCAGCCCTATTTCCCTCGTTACCTTTATTTACTCATCAAGAATACCGTTCGTAATCGGGCTTTTCTTTCCACATTGAGCTATCAGAGAATGGCAACAAAAGTTGGTGTCTTAGGCTTGTTTATGATATAAAGCGCGCCGGCGTTCTGTGTATTTGCCACTGAGGCAAAACAGGGTGGCGTTAAACATACTCACTGTGTAAATAACACACACGGGTCGGCACATACACCGGGGTGCTCTCATGCAGAACATGCAGCTAAAGAGTCGGTGTTATGGGACTCGTGGAGGCATAACCCCAACTTAATATTTTACAGAGGTTTACAATGGCAACTGTTTCCATGCGCGATATGCTGCAAGCGGGCGTTCACTTCGGTCACCAGACTCGTTACTGGAACCCAAAAATGAAACCATTCATCTTTGGTGCTCGTAACAAAGTGCATATCATCAATCTGGAAAAAACTGTTCCAATGTTCAACGATGCGTTAGCTGAACTGAACAAAATTGCTTCACGCAAAGGCAAAATTCTGTTTGTTGGTACTAAGCGTGCTGCGAGCGAAGCGGTTAAAGAAGCAGCTCAGAACTGTGATCAATACTTCGTTAATCACCGTTGGTTAGGCGGTATGTTGACTAACTGGAAAACCGTTCGTCAATCCATCAAACGTTTGAAAGATTTAGAAGCACAGTCTCAGGACGGTACTTTTGACAAACTGACCAAGAAAGAAGCGTTAATTCGTTCTCGTGAACTTGGTAAGTTAGAAAATAGTCTGGGCGGTATCAAAGATATGGGCGGCTTACCTGATGCTCTGTTTGTTATCGATGCTGAACATGAACACATTGCTATCAAAGAAGCAAACAACCTGGGTATCCCAGTATTCGCTGTTGTTGATACTAACTCTGATCCAGATGGTGTTGATTTCATCATCCCTGGTAATGATGATGCAATCCGTGCAGTAAAACTGTATCTAGGTGCTGTTGCTACTGCTGTTCGTGAAGGTCGTTCTCAAGATCTGGCTGTTCAGGCAGAAGAAAGCTTTGTAGAAGCTGAATAATAAGGCAAGCTCATTATTGAGCCCTTATTAACCAGGTATTGAAATATATTGGTTAGGGGGGCCTGTTATGGCCCCCTTTTACGTATCTGATATAAGAACTATCCATGCGGAATACTCTCTTCCTGCGGGATACATCGAGGAATAAAACAAATGTCTGGAATTACCGCTGCTTTGGTAAAAGAACTGCGTGAGCGTACTGGCGCAGGTATGATGGAATGTAAAAAAGCGCTGGTTGAAGCTAATGGCGATATCGAATTAGCGATTGACAACATGCGTAAATCAGGTCAAGCGAAAGCGGCTAAGAAAGCTGGCCGTGTTGCTGCTGAAGGTATCATCCTGGCGGAAGTGGCTGCTGATAGCAAATTCGGCGCTCTGGTTGAGCTGAACTGTGAAACTGATTTTGTTGCCAAAGATGCAGGTTTCATCGCTTTCGGTAAAGAAGTTATGGCAACAGTATTGGCTGATAAAATCTCTGATATTGAAACTCTGAAAGCTAAGTTTGAAGAACAACGTACTGCACTGGTTGCTAAAATCGGTGAAAACATTAACATTCGTCGCGTTTCTGTATTAGAAGGTGAACAACTGGGTACTTACCTGCATGGTGCTCGTATCGGTGTTCTGGTTGCGGCTGAAGGCGCTGGCGCTAATGAAGAGCTGATTAAGCATGTTGCTATGCATATCGCTGCGAGCAAGCCAGAATATGTTAACCCAAGTGATGTACCAGCTGATGTTGTTGATCGTGAGCACCAAATCCAACTGGATATCGCAATGCAGTCTGGTAAGCCACGCGAAATCGCAGAGAAAATGGTTTCTGGCCGTATGAATAAATTCACCGGTGAGATTTCTCTGACAGGTCAGAATTTCGTGATGGATCCAAGCAAAACAGTTGGCGATCTGTTGAAAGAAAACACTGCTACAGTGACTAGCTTCATCCGTTATGAAGTGGGTGAAGGTATTGAGAAAGTTGAGGCTGATTTCGCAGCAGAAGTTGCTGCAATGAGTAAATAGTCTTAATTTTTACAAACAGGGCCGCCAAATGGCGGTTCTGTTTTATCTAATCTAAATCGCCTATCCCAGTAGGTGTTGAGTTTTTGCATCTGGTCAGAATGGCTCGGATGTATGTAAATCCCCAATATACTTTTCTGCTTAGGACAGAACATCATGGCAACCAATGCAAAACCCGTATACCAGCGTATCCTGCTTAAACTCAGTGGAGAAGCCCTGCAAGGTGCAGAAGGTTTTGGTATAGATGCCAGCGTGTTAGATCGCATGGCTCAGGAGGTCAAAGAACTGGTTGAGTTAGGCGTACAAGTCGGTGTCGTCATTGGCGGTGGTAATCTGTTTCGTGGTGCTGGCTTGGCAGAAGCAGGGATGAACCGTGTAGTCGGCGACCACATGGGCATGTTGGCAACAGTGATGAATGGTCTGGCAATGCGGGACGCATTACATCGCGCCTATGTGAACGCCCGTCTAATGTCTGCAATTCCTTTAAATGGCGTTTGCGATAACTATAGTTGGGCAGAAGCGATTAGTTTATTACGTCATGGCCGTGTTGTTATTTTCTCTGCGGGTACCGGCAATCCGTTCTTTACTACAGATTCGGCAGCGTGTTTGCGTGGTATTGAGATTGAAGCAGATGTTGTGCTAAAAGCAACTAAAGTAGATGGTGTTTACTCGGCTGATCCGGCTAAAGATTCGGAAGCGGTATTGTTCGATAAGCTCTCTTACCAGCAGGTATTAGAGCGTGAATTGAAAGTTATGGATTTGGCGGCATTCACGCTGGCTCGTGATCACAGCTTACCTATTCGCGTATTTAACATGAATAAGCCGGGAGCGTTGCGTCGTGTGGTAATGGGGGAAAATGAAGGCACCCTGATTTCTCACGAGTAATGTTCAAAGACACCAGAGATGTTTAGCGGTATGATGAGTCGCCTGATACGCCAAATTTAACAAACATGGTCATAATAGCTTATGGCTTTAAAACAACCAGTTCCCAAGGGTTTGTAACGTGATTAATGAAATCAAAAAAGACGCACAAGACCGTATGGAAAAGAGCGTCGAAGCACTTAAAAACCAAATCAGCAAGGTTCGTACTGGCCGGGCTTCTCCTAGTCTGCTGGATGGTATCACTGTTGAGTATTATGGTACACCAACGCCTTTGCGTCAGCTTGCTAACGTCGTCGCTGAGGATGCACGTACCCTAGCTATCACGGTATTTGATCGTACTATGACGCCGGCGATTGAAAAGGCAATCATGGCTTCTGATTTAGGGCTGAATCCATCTTCTGCGGGAACAACAATCCGTGTTCCTTTGCCACCATTGACAGAAGAGCGCCGTAAGGATCTGATTAAGGTGGTTCGTGGCGAAGCTGAGCAGGGGCGTGTCTCTGTGCGTAATATTCGTCGTGACGCTAACGACAAAATCAAAGCACTGCTGAAAGACAAAGAGATCAGTGAAGATGATGAGCGTCGTGCTCAGGATGATATTCAAAAGCTGACGGATAATTTCATCAAAAAAGTTGATGAAGCTTTAACGAAGAAAGAAGAAGAACTGATGGAGTTCTAATCTCTTTTATGAGATACATCAAGCGCTGCTATCGTGCGGCGCTATTTTTTATTCGGCATTTCTCTGAAGTCATGAGCGTTCATAGCCAGGCAAATCAGACAAGTATCAATACACATCAAATAAAACAATTCAGAGCATCAGTATGAAAAGGTTGACCATCCTTGGTTCCACAGGTTCCGTAGGCAAAAGTACACTTACTGTAGTTCGCAATAATCCTGATAAATTCAAAGTAACAGCGCTTGCTGCTGGAAAAAATATCCAGGTTATGGCTGAGCAATGTCTGGAGTTTCGGCCTCAATATGCTGCAATGGCGGATGAAGTTTCCGCAAAAGAGTTGCGTCAGCTGCTTATTGAACAAGATTGTAAAACCGAGGTATTTTTCGGGGAACAGGCTGCGTGTGATTTGGCTGCTTTGAATGATGTTGATCAGGTTATGTCTGGGATTGTTGGTGTGGCTGGTTTATTGCCAACGCTGGCTGCCATCCGGGCGGGTAAACAGATTTTACTTGCTAATAAAGAGTCGTTGATCACCAGCGGTCGGTTTTTTATGGATGCTGTAGCGAAACATAATGCTCAATTATTGCCCATTGATAGTGAGCATAATGCTATTTTTCAGAGCTTACCAGAGGTAATACAACGAAACCTTGGGCGCGGAGATCTAAAACAATATGGAATTGCTAATATCATTCTGACAGGATCTGGCGGGCCTTTTCGCTATACCCCTTTGGAGCAATTAGCTTTTGTAACACCGGACCAGGCTTGTGCTCATCCGAATTGGTCGATGGGGCGTAAGATTTCGGTAGATTCTGCGACAATGATGAATAAGGGCCTGGAATATATTGAGGCGTGTTGTCTGTTCAATGCATCTGCTGCGGAAATGGAAGTGGTAGTCCATCCTCAGTCAGTCATTCACTCTATGGTCCGTTATCAGGATGGTAGCGTTATTGCTCAATTAGGAACACCGGATATGTGTACACCAATTGCCTATGCAATGGCATACCCAAATCGTATTGCTTCTGGTGTTGAACCTCTTGATTTTTATTCTTTAGGTACACTGACGTTCTCGAAACCGGATTATGAACGGTATCCATGTTTGAAACTGGCTATTGAAGCTTGCCACGCAGGTCAGGCTGCAACGACGGCGTTGAATGCAGCGAATGAAGAAATCGTTAAGATTTTTTTACAAAATGGAATCTCTTTCACAGATATTGCAATTATAAACCGGCAGGTTGTAGAAAAACTAAATTTGCCGGAACCTCAGAGCATTGAGGAAGTCTTACAGATTGATAATCTCGCAAGAGATTTAGCTATAAAGACTATTCGTTCATTTATCAGATAGTCTTTGATTGGCAAATGGGTATTTGTCCGCATTTTTACCTGATGGTATAGTTTGCGTATAACTGTTGGTTGATATAATTAACGGTTCAGATTTTGGAAGTTCTCTTCCAGATAATTAGGCTTTTACCCAAGCTGTGGATACCAGACACGGCTTTTTTATGTTTGGATGCCTGAACTTGTAAGAGAATTACCCTGACCAGCAAAGGATTAATTGAGTGATATTATCCAGCGATCATCATCAGAACGATTTATTGTCATTATTACCTAAGCATGTTGCTATTATTATGGATGGTAACGGCCGTTGGGCAAAGAAACGAGGGAAATTAAGAGCCTTTGGTCATCGTGCAGGGATTAAAGCGGTACGTAGTGCGGTGAGTTTCTCGGCTAAACATAAAATTGAGTCACTGACGTTGTATGCTTTCAGTAGTGAAAACTGGAATCGGCCGGAACAAGAAGTCAGCTCTTTAATGGAATTATTTATTTTTGCACTAGATAGCGAAATCAAAAGCTTACATAAGCATAATATTAGATTATCTGTTATTGGTGATATCAGCCGGTTCAGCGAGCGTTTACAGGATCGAATCCATCGCTCAGTTAAGTTGACCGCTAATAATACGGGTCTGCAACTTAATATTGCTGCAAATTATGGTGGTCGTTGGGATATTGTTCAAAGTGTTCAGAAAATTGCTCAGCAGATTAAGGATAATTCCCTTGAGCCACAGGATATTACTGAAGAATTAGTTAATAATTATATGAATCTAAGCCAGCAGCCTCAGGTTGATTTGGTCATCAGAACCGGAGGTGAACATCGTATCAGTAATTTTTTGTTATGGCAGATAGCTTATGCAGAATTCTATTTTACCGATATACTCTGGCCTGATTTTGATGAAAACGTTTTTGAAGGTGCAATTAATGCCTTTGCCAAAAGAGAACGCCGGTTTGGCGGAACAATACCAGACGATGCCGATGTGGGATCATAGGAGGAACTCTTGCTGAAGTACCGCCTTATAACGGCTGTGATATTAATCCCTCTTGTGATTGCCGCTCTATTTTTGCTGCCACCAGTAGCGTTTGGGCTGGTGATTATTGCTGTTTCAGCCCTTGCTGCATGGGAATGGGGGCAATTCGCTGGCTTATTTAACCAAAAGAAACGGGCTATTTTGGCAGTTCTGTTTGCTATTGGTTTATTGGCCTTACAATATACTCTGCCAGATTTCACTGATTTGATTGGACAACCACAAATCACTTTTATCCTATGGGGGGGAATGATTTGGTGGATTGTCGCGACGCTTCTGGTTGTTACCTATCCTTCTTCCGCTGTAATTTGGAAGAGTTCCATTTTATTGCGCCTTTTGTTTGGTGTCCTGACATTAGTGCCGTTTTACTGTGGAATGATGGTGTTACGGACTCAGGGATATGATGATAATTCATATTATGGTGCATGGTGGTTATTGTATGTCATGTTGCTAGTGTGGGGAGCGGATTCCGGTGCTTATCTCTTCGGACGTACTTTAGGTAAACGTAAAATGGCACCGAAAGTTTCTCCAGGAAAAACGCTGGAAGGATTAATGGGGGGGTTAATGACAGCGGCCATTATTTCATGGTTGTTTGGGAAATATGCTCCAGTACCTGCAATGCCTGAAAAACTCATGTTGTGTTCTGCTATTGTTGTTATCGCTTCTGTATTTGGTGATTTGACTGAGAGTATGTTCAAACGTGAATCGGGTATTAAGGATAGCAGCCAGCTAATTCCGGGACATGGCGGTGTTATGGATCGTATTGATAGCCTGACGGCTGCGATCCCTGTTTTTACTGGCCTAATGTTGCTGGTATTTTGATCTCTATGTTTGACGGTGTTTGAAGAATATGATGGGAATTCTCTGGAATCTGGCGGCTTTTATTATTGCGCTAGGGATATTGATCACTGTGCATGAGTTTGGCCATTTTTGGGTGGCCAGAAAGTGTGGTATTCACGTTGAACGTTTCTCCATTGGTTTTGGTAAAGCTCTATGGCGGCGTACAGATCGTCAAGGAACTGAATATGTTATAGCCCTTATTCCACTGGGGGGATATGTGAAAATGCTTGATGAGCGTGTTTCACCTGTTTCTCCTGAACACCGTCATATGGCATTCAATAATAAAACACTTGGTCAGCGTGCTGCGGTAGTCAGTGCTGGGCCAATTGCTAACTTTTTATTGGCGGCTGTGGTTTATTGGTTGGTGTTTATTATTGGTGTGCCGGCAATACGTCCTGTTGTTGCGGATATCAAACCAGATTCTATCGCTGCGCAAGCAAATATTTCATCGGGAATGGAACTAAAATCCGTAGATGGTATCGAAACGCCTGATTGGAATTCAGTTCGTTTTGCTCTGATAGGTAAGATAGGTGACGATAATATGACTGTTCAGGTTATCTCTCCAGGCTCATCATATCCGGTGGAGAAAACTCTGGATTTGCAGCAATGGAGCTTTGATCCGGATAAGCAGGATCCTGTATTGTCACTAGGGATTATGCCTGTCGGTCCTCGTTTGGATTCTCTGGTGGAAAAAGTTATCTTTGGCTCCGCAGCAGAAAAAGCGGGTTTGCAAAAGGGGGATAGGATAGTTAAAGTCGGTGACCAGGAAATAGATACTTGGCATACTTTTACATCCTTTGTCAGCAATAATCCGAATGTCCCGCTGGAACTTTCCGTGGATCGGGCTGGTCATATTATTTCTCTCTCTATGACGCCGGAAGCAAGACAACAGTCTGGTGGCAGGAAAGTTGGTTTTGCCGGTGTGGAACTGCGAGTTGTGCCATTAGCCGATGAATATAGAATCGTTCAGCAATACGGGCCTTTCTCTGCCATGTATCAGGCAGGAGATAAGACTTGGCAACTGATGCGATTAACTGTCAGTATGATTGGTAAGCTGATCGTTGGTGATGTGAAAATTAACAACCTGAGTGGGCCTATCTCTATCGCTAAAGGGGCGGGGGTGTCGGCTGATTCCGGCTTGGTGTATTATTTGATGTTTTTGGCGCTAATAAGTGTCAATCTTGGGGTTATTAATCTGATCCCATTACCTGTGTTAGATGGTGGACACTTGCTCTTCTTGTTTATCGAAAAGATAAAAGGTGGGCCAGTTTCCGAGCGTGTACAAGACTTCAGCTATCGCATCGGTGCCATAGTACTGGTGTTATTGATGGGGCTTGCACTTTTCAATGATTTCTCCCGTTTTTAAAGCGGAAGACTAGTTAGGAAGACGCATTACAACGATGGCGATGAAAAAGTTACTCATAGCGTCGCTGCTGTTTGGCAGCGCCACTGCATACGGCGCAGACGGATTCGTAGTTCAGGATATTCACTTTGAAGGTCTTCAACGCGTCGCCGTAGGTGCAGCATTACTGAATATGCCAGTTCGCGTAGGTGATACGGTCAGCGATGAAGATATCGGTCGTACCATTCATGCACTATTTGCTACTGGTAACTTTGAAGACGTTCGTGTCCTGCGTGATGGCAATACACTTATTGTTCAGGTAAAAGAACGGCCGACTATTGCCAGCATCACTTTCTCTGGCAATAAATCGGTGAAAGATGACATGTTGAAACAAAACCTTGAGGCATCTCATGTTCGGATCGGAGAAGCCCTTGACCGTACGATGTTGTCCAATATCGAAAGAGGGTTGGAGGATTTCTATTATAGTGTGGGTAAATACAACGCCAGTGTAAAAGCGGTTGTTACGCCACTTCCACGTAACCGTGTCGATTTGAAACTGGTTTTCGCTGAAGGTGTTTCGGCAAAAATCCAGCAAATTAACATTGTTGGTAATAAATCATTTTCTTCTGATGAGTTATTGAATCGTTTCCAACTTAGAGATGATGTACCGTGGTGGAATCTGACTGCCGATCAGAAATATCAGAAACAAAAACTGACTGGTGACCTTGAAACATTGCGCAGTTTTTACCTTGATCGCGGTTATGCCCGTTTTAACATTGATTCGACTCAGGTCAGTTTGACGCCAGATAAAAAAGGTATTTATGTCACGATAAATATAACTGAAGGTGATCAATACAAAATATCAGGTATTGACCTGAACGGTAATATGGCGGGTTATCAGTCAGAAATTACTAAACTGGCTACCATTGAGCCTGGTTCTCTGTATAACGGGACTCAGGTGACTAAAATGGAAAATGACATCAAGAACTTGCTTGGTCGCTATGGTTATGCTTACCCACGAGTGATGACGCAACCTGAGATCAATGATCAGGACAAGACAGTAAAACTGCATGTCAATATTGATGCAGGTAACCGTTTCTATGTTCGTAAAATTCGTTTCTCTGGTAATGACACCACTAAAGATTCCGTTCTGCGTCGTGAAATGCGTCAGATGGAAAGGGCATGGTTAGGAAGTGATCTGGTTGAACTGGGTAAAGAGCGTCTTAACCGTTTGGGTTATTTCGAAACGGTAGATGTTGAAACTCAGCGTGTACCAAGCAGCCCTGATCAGGTAGATATTGTTTATAAAGTTAAAGAGCGTAATACCGGCTCTTTGAACTTTGGTGTTGGTTTTGGTACAGAAAGTGGTGTCAGTTTCCAGATCGGTGCTCAGCAGGATAACTGGTTGGGTACAGGTAATTCTGTGGGGATTAATGCCAGTAAGAACGATTATTCAACTTATGCTGAGCTCTCCTTCACTGATCCATACTTCACAGTTAATGGTGTGAGTCTTGGTGGCCGGGTATTCTACAACGATTTCAGGGCCGATGATGCTGAATTATCCAGTTATACTAACCAAAGTTACGGTATAGATGGTTTCCTCGGTTTCCCGGTTAATGAAAATAACTCTCTGCGTTTTGGATTAAATTATGTTCATAACTCGCTGTCTAATATGCTTCCTCAGGCAGCAATGTGGCGCTATCTGAATTCCATGGGAGAGAAACCAGATTATAAAAGTAAAGCTGAGTTCAAAGCGGACGACTTCGCTTTGAATGTAGGTTGGACATATAACAACCTTGATCGTGGCTTCTTCCCAACATCTGGTGTGAAATCGACTCTGAATGGTAAAGTGACTATTCCTGGTTCGGATAACGAATTCTATAAAGTGACTTTTGATACCTCTGCGTATTATCCAATTAATGATGATCATACTTGGGTGATTTTGGGGCGTGGTCGTTTAGGTTATGGGGATGGATTAGGTGGTAAAGAGTTACCATTCTATGAAAACTTTTATGCAGGTGGTTCCAGTACGGTTCGTGGTTTCCGTTCTAACAATATTGGTCCTAAAGCTATTTACCTGAATAAGGACGGATTGCCTAAGAAAGAGAGTCCATCTCGTGATGCTGTAGGGGGTAACGCAATGGCGGTAGCCAGCCTTGAGTTGATTACTCCAACACCATTCCTTGATAGTAAGTATTCGAATTCTGTCCGAACTTCATTCTTTATTGATTCAGGTACGGTTTGGGATACCGATTGGAATGATTCTGCTGCGATGAAGAGCAAAGGTATACCTGATTACAGTAAACCAGGTAATATCCGTGTTTCGGCGGGTATTGCATTGCAATGGATGTCTCCTTTAGGTCCGCTGGTGTTCTCTTATGCTAAGCCGATTAAAGATTACGAAGGTGATAGATCAGAGCAATTCCAATTTAATATTGGCAAAACCTGGTGATAATGCATTTTTATCTTATTATTGATAGAGCAAGCTCTGAAATCGTAGGTTTCAGAGCATTAACTAAGTTTTTCCAATAGGTTACAGATAGCGTGGTTTAAGGAGTTTATAGTGAAAAAATGGTTGTGTGCAGCAAGTTTTGGTATTGCATTAGCTTTCTCTGCTGGTGCTCAGGCAGCAAACAAAATTGCCGTTGTAAATGTTGGTGAGATTTTCCAGCAGTTGCCAGCCCGCGAAGCTGTTGTGAAGCAGTTGGAAAATGAGTTTAAAAACCGCGCATCTGAATTGCAACGGATGGAATCTGATTTACAATCCAAGATCCAGAAATTACAGCGTGATGGCTCCACTATGAAATCCAGTGAGCGCACTAATCTGGAAAAAGAAGTGATGGCTAAGCGTGAAGAATTTGGCAAAAAAGCCCAAGCTTTTGAACAAGATCACCGTCGTCGCGAGATGGAAGAACGCAACAAAATTCTAAGTCGTATTCAGGATGCAATCAAAGTGGTTGCTGGCAAAGAAGGCTATGATGTCGTTATTGATGCGAACGCTGTTGCTTATTCAGTATCTGGCAAAAATATTACTGCAAGTGTATTGAAACAGGTTAAATAATAGATGTCTTCAATTCGATTGGCTGATTTAGCTCAGCAGTTGAATGCACAATTACATGGTGATGGCGATATTGTTATCACCAGTATTGCACCAATGCATTCGGCCAATAGCGAACAGATCACTTTTTTGTCTGACAGTCGTTACCGTGAGCGTTTAGGTGAATGTCAGGCTGCCGCTGTTGTTCTCCAGGCGTCAGATCTTCCTTATTGCAATATTCCGGCATTGGTCGTTGCCAATCCTTATCTGGCATATGCCTATATGGCTCAGATTATGGATACAACACCGGTTCCCGCACAGGATATTCACCCTTCTGCGGTGATTTCACCTCAGGCAACTTTGGGTAAAAACGTTGCTGTCGGAGCTAATGCGGTTATCGAATCTGGTGTTGTTCTTGGCGATAATGTTGTTATCGGTGCAGGCTGCTTTATTGGTAAAAATGTGCGTATTGGCGCGGGAACTCGTCTCTGGGCGAATGTCTCTGTTTATCATAATGTTGAAATGGGTGAACAGTGTTTGATTCAGTCAGGAACAGTGATCGGATCTGATGGTTTTGGCTATGCGAATGATCGTGGTAAATGGGTTAAAATCCCTCAATTAGGTTCAGTCATTATTGGTGACCGGGTTGAGATTGGCGCCTGTACAACTATCGATCGAGGCGCTTTGGATAATACCATTATTGGCAATGGAGTCATTATCGATAACCAGTGTCAGATTGCTCATAATGTTATCATTGGTGATAATACGGCGGTTGCTGGCGGTGTGATCATGGCCGGTAGTCTGAAAATTGGTTGTTACTGTATGATTGGTGGCGCCAGTGTCATTAATGGACATATGGAAATCTGTGATAAGGTAACAGTCACTGGGATGAGTATGGTGATGCGTCCTATCACTGAACCTGGTGTATACTCCTCTGGAATTCCGGCACAACCAAATAAAGTTTGGCGTAAGACGGCAGCTTTAGTCATGAATATCAATGAAATGAATAAACGTCTTAAGTCAATGGAGAGTAAGCTGGAAGACGAAAACGAGTAATTGCACTATATTTAATTGTACTATATTTAATTGCACTATATTTTTGGTTGTGTCTTATTTTTGCGGCCTGCCTGGGAACTCTGGATTTGGGGTTTAAGCGGGCCGTGTCGTTAATACAATTAGTCCTTTTGACAGGAAGAGTATTTAGATGAGTGATAATCATACTCTGCACATTGAAGAAATTTTAGATCTACTTCCACATCGTTATCCGTTTTTATTAGTGGATCGCGTGCTTGATTTTGAGGAAGGTAAATTCTTACGTGCAGTAAAAAACGTATCTTTTAACGAACCCTTCTTTCAGGGGCATTTTCCCGGCAAACCTATTTTCCCAGGCGTTCTGATCCTTGAAGCTATGGCGCAGGCTACCGGAATTCTGGCATTTAGGAGTGTGGGCAAGCTAGAGCCAAATGAGCTCTATTATTTTGCCGCTATCGATGGTGCCCGCTTTAAACGCCCGGTAGTGCCTGGGGATCAAATGATATTAGAAGTAGAATTTATTAAGGAGCGTCGAGGGGTTGCGCGTTGTAGAGGCGTAGCGAAAGTCGATGGAGAAATAGCTTGCGAAGCAGAAATGATGTGTGCTCGCCGTCGTGAGGTTTAGCCCATGATTGATGAAACCGCTTATATACATCCTAGCGCTATTGTAGAAGATGGTGCGGTTATTGGTGCCAATGTTCGTATTGGGCCGTTTTGTTGTATTGGTTCTCAGGTTGAAATTGGCGAAAGTACAGAGCTGAAGTCTCATGTTGTTGTCAATGGAATAACCAAAATCGGCCGTGATAACCAGATTTTTCAGTTTGCTTCTATTGGCGAAATGAATCAGGACCTGAAATATCACGGTGAACCAACCCGAGTTGAAATTGGTGATCGTAACCGTATCCGCGAAAGTGTCACCATTCATCGTGGCACTGTGCAGGGTGGCGGTGTAACGAAAATCGGTAATGATAATTTGTTGATGATTAATGCCCATATTGCTCATGACTGTATTGTCGGTGATCGTTGTGTCATTGCTAATAATGGTACTTTGGGGGGGCATGTTATCCTGGGTGATTATGTCATCATTGGTGGTATGAGTGCGATTCATCAGTTTTGTCAGATTGGCTCTCATGCTATGGTGGGCGGGTGTTCCGGCGTGGTACAGGATATTCCGCCATACGTTATTGCTCAGGGGAATCATGCAACACCTTTTGGCACTAATGTTGAAGGCCTGAAACGCCGTGGTTTTGATAAAGATTCATTGAATGCAATTAGAAATGCGTACAAGATTTTGTATCGTAACGGAAAAACGTTAGAAGAAGCACAACAAGAAATTGCTGAGCTGGCTGAAAATAATCAGCATGTAAAAATCTTCAGCGATTTTCTGGCAAATTCTACCCGTGGCATTGTCCGTTAAGTAGATGAAGGATACCCCTTTGGCTACCATTTCTTCTATTGATAGTCTGCGTCCGTTGACTATTGGATTAATCGCCGGAGAAACCTCCGGTGATATCCTTGGAGCAGGTTTAATTCGTGCATTAAAAGCTAAAGTACCTAATGCCCGTTTTGTTGGTGTGGCAGGCCCTCTTATGCAGGCTGAAGGTTGTGAAGCTTGGTATGAGATGGAAGAGCTAGCAGTAATGGGGGTTGTCGAAGTTCTCGAACGTTTGCCTCGTTTACTGAAAATACGTAAGGATCTGGCAACCCGTTTCACGGAACTAAAACCTGATGTGTTTGTGGGCATTGATGCGCCGGATTTCAATATTACTCTAGAAGGTCGGTTAAAACAGCGGGGCATCCGCACCATTCATTATGTTAGTCCGTCGGTATGGGCTTGGCGGCAGAAACGTGTTTTCAAAATTGGTAAAGCCACAGATATGGTTCTGGCTTTCTTACCTTTTGAAAAAGCGTTTTACGATAAGTTTAATGTTCCGTGCCGGTTTATTGGACATACCATGGCGGATGCTATGCCATTGCAACCCAATAAAGTGACGGCACGTGAGCTATTAGGTATTCTGCCAGAGTTTATTTGCTTGGCTTTATTGCCGGGGAGTCGCCATTCTGAGGTTGAGATGCTGAGTGCGGATTTTCTTAAAACTGCTCAGTTATTGAAGCGAAACATACCTGATCTGCATGTATTTGTGCCGTTGGTGAATGCTAAACGGCGTGAACAATTTGAGCGCATTAAGCAAGAAGTTGCGCCAGAGCTGAATGTTCATCTTGTGGATGGCAAAGCGAGAGAAATCATGATCGCAAGTGATGCTGCACTTTTGGCCTCAGGTACTGCTGCTCTGGAATGTATGTTGGCAAAATGTCCAATGGTAGTTGGTTATCGGATGAAGCCATTGACTTTCTGGTTGGCAAAACGCCTGGTAAAAACGCCTTATGTTTCATTGCCTAACTTATTATCCGGTGAAGAGTTAGTTAAAGAATTATTGCAGGAAAAATGTCAGCCGCAAAAACTGGCAGATGAGTTGTTGCCGTTACTACAAGGCAGTGAAAAAGTTGAAGCATTGAAACAGACATTTTTACATTTGCATGAAAGCATTCGTTGTAATGCTGACGAACAGGCAGCACAAGCCGTGTTGGAATTGGCAGGAAAATGATGGAATTTATATATCCTCAGGCAAGTTTGATTGCTGGAGTTGATGAAGTTGGTCGAGGTCCATTAGTGGGGGCGGTTGTGACTGCGGCTGTTATTTTAGATCCATTACAGCCGATAGTTGGTTTGGCTGATTCTAAAAAACTTAGTGAAAAACGCCGCGAGGCACTGTATCTGGAGATCACAGAAAAAGCATTGTGCTGGAGCTTGGGGCGTGCAGAACCGGCAGAAATTGATCAATTGAATATCCTGCATGCAACTATGCTTGCGATGCAAAGGGCTGTGGCTAATTTGCCTATTTCTCCTGAATATGTGCTGATTGATGGTAACCGTTGCCCTAAATTGCCTATGCCGGCACAAGCGGTGATAAAAGGCGATGGACTGGTTGCTGAAATCAGTGCCGCTTCTATTGTGGCGAAAGTTACCAGAGATCGGGAAATGGCTGAACTTGATCAACTGTTTCCCGAATATGGATTTGCTAAGCATAAAGGCTACCCGACGGCATTTCATTTAGAAAAGTTGGTTCGGTTGGGAGCGACAGAACATCATCGTAAAAGTTTTGCGCCGGTTAAGAGAGCAATTGGCCTTAAATAAACTTGTTGACTGAATATAGCTATTCTTCAAATTAATATCATCTGGATAAATATATGGCCGAACCCCGTTTTGTGCACTTACGTGTTCACAGCGACTATTCAATGATTGATGGCTTAGCCAAAACCAGCCCTTTAGTGAAAAAGGTTGCGCAATTAGGTATGCCGGCTTTTGCGATCACTGATTTTACTAATTTGTGTGGACTGGTGAGATTTTACGGCAGTGCTCATGGAGCAGGAATAAAACCGATTATTGGTGCTGATTTTTATGTAGAAAGTGAACTGCTTGGTGATGAGCACGCTAGCCTGACCATTCTTGCGCGCAATAATACGGGTTACCATAACCTGACATTGCTGATATCAGAGGCTTATCAGAAGGGATATGGTGCGATTGGTCCGACAATTAAACAGGAATGGCTGATAAACCATAAAGAAGGGCTAATTCTGCTCTCCGGTGGTCGTATGGGGGATGTGGGTAAATTCCTGTTACGTGGTAATCAGGCTATGGTGGACCAATGCCTTGAGTTTTATCAGGAACATTTTCCCGGCTGTTATTATTTGGAGCTGATTCGTACTGGCCGTGCAGATGAAGAAAGTTATCTTCATGCGGCGGTTGCATTGGCAACGGAAAAAAGCCTGCCTGTTGTTGCAACTAATGAGGTTTGTTTCATTGATAGCGAAGATTTCGATGCTCATGAGATTCGCGTAGCGATTCATGATGGCTATACCTTGGCTGACCCTAAACGTCCGAAAAATTACAGTCCTCAGCAATATCTGCGTAGTGAACAGGAAATGTGTGAGCTATTCGCTGATATTCCTGAAGCGCTGGAAAACAGTGTAGAAATTGCTAAGCGTTGTAATGTCACTATTCGCCTTGGTGAATATTTCCTGCCGCAATTCCCTACGGGAGAAATGAGTACTGAAGATTATCTGATAGATAGATCTAAACAAGGGTTGGAAGAACGTTTAGCATTTCTCTATCCGGATCCTAAAGTACGCGCAGAAAAACGTCCTGAATATGATGAGAGACTCGATATTGAACTTCGGGTTATCAACCAGATGGGATTCCCGGGCTACTTCCTGATCGTGATGGAATTCATTCAGTGGTCGAAAGACAACGGTGTTCCTGTTGGTCCAGGGCGTGGTTCGGGAGCAGGTTCTCTGGTGGCTTATGCCCTAAAAATAACCGATCTCGATCCTTTGGAATTTGATCTGCTATTTGAACGATTCCTTAACCCTGAACGTGTTTCCATGCCCGATTTTGACGTCGATTTTTGTATGGAAAAACGCGATCTAGTGATTGATCATGTGGCTGATATGTATGGTCGTAATGCCGTATCTCAGATCATTACATTCGGTACAATGGCAGCGAAAGCGGTAATTCGGGATGTTGGCCGTGTGCTAGGGCATCCATACGGATTTGTTGATAGGATTTCCAAATTGATACCGCTTGATCCCGGTATGACGTTGGAGAAAGCATTTGCCGCGGAGCCACAACTTCCTGAAATCTATGAAGCGGATGAGGAAGTTAAAGCACTGATAGATATGGCGCGTAAATTGGAAGGTGTCACTCGTAATGCAGGGAAACATGCGGGTGGGGTAGTTATCGCCCCAACTAAGATCACCGATTTTTCGCCTCTCTATTGTGACCCGGAAGGTTTGAACCCGGTTACTCAGTTTGATAAAAACGATGTGGAATATGCAGGGTTGGTGAAATTTGACTTCCTCGGACTGAGGACACTGACCATTATCAACTGGGCATTGGAGATGATCAACGCGCGTAGAGCGAAGAAAGGTCTAGAGCCGATTGATATTGCAGCGATTCCGCTGAACGATGCTAAAAGCTTTGATATGTTGCAACGCGCTGAAACAACAGCGGTATTTCAGCTTGAATCCCGTGGTATGAAGGATCTGATTAAACGTCTGCGTCCCGACTGCTTCGAAGATATGATCGCACTTGTCGCTTTATTCCGTCCAGGTCCCTTGCAATCAGGCATGGTGGATAATTTCATTGATCGCAAACATGGCCGGGAAGAGCTCTCATACCCAGATATACAGTGGCAGCACGAATCTTTACAGCCTGTGTTGGAGCCAACTTACGGCATCATCCTTTATCAAGAACAAGTGATGCAGATTGCTCAGGTGCTGGCGGGATATACTCTCGGTGGTGCAGATATGCTCCGACGGGCGATGGGTAAGAAAAAGCCGGAGGAGATGGCTAAGCAGCGTTCTGTCTTTGAAGAAGGTGCAAAGAAACTGGGTGTTAATGGCGAACTGGCAATGAAAATCTTTGACCTAGTAGAGAAGTTTGCCGGTTATGGATTTAACAAATCTCACTCTGCTGCGTATGCCTTGGTTTCTTACCAGACTTTATGGTTGAAAGCGCATTACCCGGCTGAATTCATGGCTGCGGTGATGACTGCTGATATGGATAATACAGAAAAAGTCGTTGGGTTGATTGATGAATGCTGGCGCATGGGGCTGAAAATCTTACCACCTGATATTAATAGTGGTTTGTATCATTTCCACGTTAATGATGATGGGGAGATCGTATATGGAATCGGCGCAATTAAAGGGGTAGGTGAAGGGCCGATTGAAGCGATCATCGAAGCTCGTCAGAAAGATGGTTATTTTAGAGAACTGTTTGATTTATGTGCCCGCGTTGACACCAAGAAGTTAAATCGCCGAGTGATGGAAAAACTGATCATGTCAGGGGCATTTGACCGTTTAGGGCCGCACCGTGCAGCACTGATGTCCTCGTTGGAAGATGCGCTAAAAGCGGCAGATCAACATGCTAAAGCAGAAGCTACTGGTCAGACTGATATGTTTGGTGTATTAGCTGAAGCGCCAGAAGAAGTGGAACGCTCTTATGCCAATATTTCTCAATGGCCGGAACAGATTGTTCTTGATGGTGAACGGGAAACACTGGGTCTCTATTTAACTGGGCATCCTATCACCCGTTATTTAAAAGAAATTGAGCGCTATACTAGTGGATTGAGGTTAAAAGATGTGAATCCAACCCCGCGCGGTCAAGTAACGACTGTGATAGGTTTGGTGTTAGCATCCAAAGTGATTATAACCAAACGAGGTAACCGGATTGGTATTTGTACTTTAGATGATCGTTCAGGACGTCTAGAAGTTATGTTATTTTCCGATGCCTTGGAGAAATATCGGCATTTGCTAGAACAAGACCGGATATTAATCGTTACAGGTCAGGTCAGCTTTGATGATTTCAATGGCGGTCTTAAAATGACAGCCCGTGAATTAATGGATATTAGTGAAGCGCGTGAAAAATATGCGCGTGGGCTTGCTATCTCGCTGTCAGACAGGCAAATTGATGATCAATTGTTGAGCCGTCTTCGTAGTGCATTGGAACCACATCGTTCGGGAACGATACCGGTTCATCTTTATTACCAGAGGGAAGACGCCCGCGCCCGTTTAAGATTTGGCGCGACGTGGAGGGTAACGCCAACGGATAACCTTCTGACAGATTTGCGAACTCTGCTGGGTAATGAGCAGGTAGAATTAGAATTTGACTAAAATTAGGAATGTTATGAGTCTGAATTTTCTTGAATTTGAACAGCCGATTGCCGAGCTGGAAGCGAAAATTGATTCGCTAACCGCAGTTAGCCGTCAAGGTGAAAAATTAGATATAAATCTGGATGAAGAAATACAACGTTTGCGGGAAAAAAGTCTGGAATTGACTCGCAAAATTTTTTCAGATTTAGGTGCCTGGCAAATTGCTCAGCTTGCTCGTCACCCACGTCGTCCTTATACGTTGGACTATGTTCAGCATATTTTTACTGATTTTGACGAGCTTGCTGGTGATCGTGCTTATGCTGATGACAAAGCAATTGTAGGTGGTCTGGCTCGTATTGATGGACGTCCAGTGATGGTGATTGGTCACCAAAAAGGCCGTGAAACCAAAGAAAAAATTCGCCGTAATTTCGGTATGCCAGCGCCAGAAGGTTATCGTAAGGCTTTGCGCCTGATGGAAATGGCCGAGCGTTTTAAACTGCCAATTATTACTTTCATTGATACTCCTGGTGCATATCCAGGGGTTGGTGCAGAAGAGCGTGGTCAATCTGAGGCGATAGCTCGCAACTTGCGTGAAATGTCCCGTCTGTCTGTGCCTGTTATTTGTACTGTGATTGGTGAAGGTGGCTCTGGTGGAGCACTGGCGATTGGTGTTGGTGATAAAGTGAATATGTTGCAATATAGTACTTATTCTGTTATCTCCCCAGAAGGTTGTGCCTCAATTTTGTGGAAAAGCGCGGAAAAAGCACCTTTGGCGGCAGAAGCAATGGGGATAACTGCACCTCGTTTGAAAGAACTGGAATTGATCGATTCTGTGATTTCAGAGCCATTAGGTGGCGCTCATCGTGACTATGAAGCAATATCCACGTCGTTGAAAGCTCAGTTGTTGATTGACCTGGCAGAGCTTGATCATTTGACATCTGAAGAGTTAATCAATCGCCGATATCAGCGTTTGATGCAATATGGTTATTGTTGATATCTGAACTCATTGTTTGAATGGAGGGATGGAAATGATTGTAACTGATAAATTTCAGCTACTTCCATCCCCTACTGTTTCTGCTTTCTTTATTTATTTTGTATTTTTAATGAAAGTGACGGAAAACCTTATTAACGGGTAGTGATCTTAAACTGAATAAAATAGGCGATAACAAATTCATATTATTGCACATTAGAGAACGCTTGAATCTGTAATGACAAACATTAATGAGAGACTATTTGTCACTTTGGCTAAACAGCTTGGTGAATATAAGAAAATCCTGGTTGGATTCAGTGGTGGGTTAGATTCCTCGGTTTTGCTTCATTTGTTGGTTAATTGGCGTAATCAACATAATCAGGAAATTCAACTAAGGGCAATACATATTCACCACGGTTTAAACCTAAAAGCAGATCAGTGGATTGAACATTGTCAGCTGATCTGTGATGACTGGCAAGTGGAGTTTCATTCTGCAAGAGTAACGATAGATGCTCGTCAAAAGGGGATTGAGGCTGCTGCTCGTGATGCTCGATATCAGGTATTCAAGCGCGAATTACAAAAAGACGAAGTTTTGGTAACAGCTCAACATCTTGATGATCAGGCGGAAACTTTTTTACTGGCATTAAAGCGAGGTAGTGGTCCGGCAGGTCTTGCTTCTATGCCTTCAATCGCTGTATTTGCTGATACATTATTGTTACGTCCATTACTTGACTATAGCCGGAATGAATTGGAAATGTATGCCAGTAAACATCGTCTGGATTGGATTGAAGACGACAGTAATCAAGATGATCGTTATGACAGAAATTTTCTGCGCTTACATATTATGCCGTTACTAAATCAACGTTGGCCGCATTTCCCTCAAGTTGCTGCTCGTAGTGCAAGTTTATGTGGTGAACAAGAACAGCTTCTAGATGAATTACTGAATGAGTCTTTGAAAGAGCTGATAACCCAAGATGGTGCTTTGGGTATTTCGTCTTTGGCTGTATGTTCAGAAGCCAAACGAAATGCTTTGTTACGCCGTTGGTTTGGTTACCATGAAATGAAAATGCCTTCACGAGAGCAGCTTAACCGGCTTTGGTATGAGGTGGCTCTGGCTCGTACTGATGCTGAGCCTCGGCTACAATTTGGTAAATATGATGTACGCCGTTATAAGCAAAAACTCTGGTTGGTTCCTCAGTGGCAATCTTTGAGAGAGACTATTCTTGAGTGGGATATTTGCAATACTTTGGTATTACCTGATCGCTTAGGAGAATTGAATATTTCTGATTGTGGTATTCAAGTAAGGGCCCCGGCTGATAATGAACGAGTGACTATTCGCTTTGGTGTCCAGGGAATGATAAGTATTGTGGGGCGTCAACACTCCCGGCATAGTAAAAAATTGTGGCAAGAGCTTGGGGTTGCTCCGTGGCTTAGAGAGCGAATTCCATTGCTTTATTACAACGAACAATTGATAGCGGCGTTAGGTATTTTTGTTACCAAGGAAAGTGAAGCGGTAGAAGGAAGAGAGATGTTAACAATTAACTGGCATAAAACGCTGTTAAAATAAAAAGTTAAGCCGCCAAAGGCGGCTGTTTTCTATCAAGATTCAGAGTGTTCAATAATAATAGTGCCAATTTTAGGGTGACTGAAACTAGCAATATGATCTAACCGCAATTCACGGGGTTTACCTTCTGTTTCAATTATCAAGTATTCAACTTTTTTTCTTAAAACCAAATCACAGGCTTTTCCTTCAATAACTTCCCCACCCCGCAACTTTATGTGGAGGTGGAGCTGATGTTGGCAAGTTGACTCAAGATTGTCGTAGTCGTCACAGTTAATTGGTTGATATTCAGTATTTATAGACATATTCGCTCACCACTATGGTTAGTGGCGGTTATTGCCGCCCGTGGTTGTTAAAAATTGTAACTCAAAAGCACTATTAATGACTATAGCACAGGAAATCAATCGTGATTAATGAATAACTTTGGTTATTCATTCTGAACAGTAAGTAAATAAAAGTCTTATTTCACAGCAAGTTCCTGACAGAAGTATTAAAATCGGCCCACATTATTTTGCTATTATTGAGTAACATCCTTAAGAAGGACAGTATTTACGCTATTAAGCTTGAATAATCGCTATGTTCCTTGTGTTACTTATAAGATGAGAATTATAGAACTCACTATACTGTGTGGAGATAAATGTGAATAAAAAACTTTTGACAGCGTTAGTTGCTGTGGGCGTATCTGCTTTGATGGGATGTAAAGGTAACTCAGCACAGCAAATGAGTTCACAGCCAGTAGATCAGACTTTTCATGGTGCTCTTCCTTGCGCTGATTGTTCTGGTATTGATACCACACTGTTATTGGATAATGACGGTACTTATATTCTGGAACAAACTTATATTGGCGCTCGTGATGGTGACCAGTCGTTCTTTGAATCCGGTCTATGGGCTAAAGATGGAGAGAAAATTCGCCTGACAAAATCAGACGACCAGAAATCTTATTATCTGTTGAAAGGTGAAAACTTGGTAATGCTGGATATTGAAGGCAATAAAATTGAATCATCATTCAATTATGAACTGCAACGGGTAAAACCGAAGAAACTGGCGGGTGAATACAGTTATATGGCTGATGCTGCTTTGTTTACAGATTGTAGTACAGGTAAGCGGTATGCTGTAACGGAAAGTCTGGATTTGGAGCAAGGCTATCATCAAGTCGGTGTGGAAGGTGGAACGCCGGTTTATGTTGAAGTTGAAGGCTATTACAGCGTCCGTCCTTCAATGGAAGATGGGCAATTTGATCCTGCCCTGATTCAGACGGGTAAAATCCATTTCGATAAATCGAAATCTTGTAATATGAAGAAATAATTTTAGCTTCAGTATGAATGGTGATAATGGGCTAAGAAGCGTAAAATCCTCTGTTGCGACATGACCATTATCACCATACTATTCAATAAGTGACTGAAAAATCCTAATTAACAACCAAGTTGTTGCTTCAGGTAATCAACAACATCGTCTAGTTTCAGCATCTGTTTTTCATCATCGCGGCGATGTTTATATTCTACTTCGCCATTATCAAGATTACGGTCACCAATAACGACAGTGTGTGGTACACCGATAAGCTCCATATCGGCAAACATCACGCCTGGGCGTTCCTTGCGATCATCAAAAATAACATCAATACCGCTAGCGCGTAGATCGGCATACAGTTTCTCTGCAACTTCTTTAACACGGTATGACTTGTGCATATTCATTGGCAAAATAGCAACTTGGAATGGTGCAATTGCATCAGGCCAGATGATACCGCTGTCATCGTGATTTTGTTCAATCGCTGCGGCGACAATACGAGTGACGCCAATACCATAACAGCCCATAGTGACTATCTGATTGTGGCCGTCTTCGCCTTGAACAGTCGCTTTCATGGCATCAGAATATTTGGTGCCAAGCTGGAAGATATGGCCCACTTCAATACCACGTTTGATGAGCAATGTACCTTTACCATCCGGGCTGGCATCACCTTCAACAACATTACGGATATCAGCAACTTCTGGTACCGGTAGATCGCGTTCCCAGTTGATACCGAAATAGTGTTTGTCATCGATATTGGCACCTGCGCCAAAATCACTCATCACTGCCACACTGCGATCAATAATAACGGGTATTGGCAGATTGACAGGTCCCAATGAACCTGGGCCTGCACCAACAATTGAGCGAATTTCTTCTTCGGTGGCAAAAGCCAGTGGGCTGGCAACTAGAGATAATTTCTCTGCTTTGATTTCATTAAGTTCATGGTCGCCGCGAACCAGTAAGGCGATCAATTTATGACTTGTTCCTTCTGCTGCGTGAACCATCAGGGTTTTAACTGTTTTCTCAATTGGCAGATTGAATTGCTCAACCAGTTCAGCAATTGTTTTTGCGTTTGGAGTATCTACCAGATGCATCTCTTTTGTTGGTACTGCGCGATCATGAGCGGGGGCAACAGCTTCAGCTAATTCAATATTGGCTGCGTAATTGGATTCAGTGGAGAAGACGATATCATCTTCTCCACTGGCTGCCAGAACCTGAAATTCATGAGAAGCACTACCACCGATGGAACCGGTATCAGCCAGAACAGCACGAAAATCCAAACCTATACGGGTAAAAATTTTGCTGTAGGCTTCATACATGTTGTCATAAGTTTCTTGTAATGATGCTTGGGTAGCATGGAAAGAGTAAGCATCTTTCATTAGGAATTCACGGGAGCGCATCACGCCAAAACGAGGGCGAACTTCATCGCGAAATTTAGTCTGGATCTGGAATAGAGTCAGGGGTAACTGCTTATATGAGCTGACTTCATTGCGGATCAGATCAGTGATGACCTCTTCATGAGTTGGACCTAGTACAAAAGGACGATCACCTCGGTCAACAAAACGCAGTAACTCTGGACCATATTGTTCCCAGCGGCCACTTTCTTGCCATAGATCTGCCGGTTGTACGACAGGCATAGATATTTCAATCGCTCCGGTATTGTTCATCTCTTCTCGAACAATTTTTTCGACTTTTTTGAGTACACGGATACCTGTAGGCATCCAATTGTACAGACCTGAAGCGAGCTTACGGATCATGCCCGCACGAAGCATCAGCTTATGGCTGACAACCTCCGCATCGGCAGGAGTCTCTTTTAATGTAGAGAGCAGATATTGGCTAGTACGCATTGTTAGGTTCCATTAGAGCAGCAAATTGCTTCTGACTGGCAGAAATTTGCCAGCCAATAAAAAAACGAAAATAAGCCTTTAGTCTACCAGTGAGTTTAAGATGCCAAAAGGGTATATGCTGATTTTTAATGGGGATCTATAGAGACCACTTCGGTCAATGTGCCACATATTTTCCAGCGCACATTAAAATCCAGTAAATGAGCAGCATACTCCCGATTTTCCTGTTCTCTTCTCCGGTAAGCAGGACGAGGATCCTGGGCTAAAACTTGACTGATAAAACGGCGTAAATTTGGATAAATATTTTGAATTGAGATTAGCTGTTGCTCAGCGGTAGGCGAAAATACCACTTCCATATCGGTAGAAGGGGCTTGCTGCGCAAAACCCGCCATTGCATGAGGCTGACATTCAGCGAAAGGTAGATAAGGCTTAATATCGATAACAGGCGTACCATCAATTAAATCCAGGCTACCCAGTTCCAGAGTAACTCGACCTTTCCTGTATTCGATCCCTCTAAGTTCAATCAGAGACATGCCAATTGGATTAGGCCGAAAAGTCGAGCGGGTTGCGAATACGCCCATTTTTGCATTGCCACCTAAACGAGGAGGACGCACCATTGGCTTCCAGCCGCCTTCTATTGTTTGATGGAAGATGAAAATAACCCACAGATGACTAAATTGTTCCAGACCACGAACTGCATCCGGTTGATTATAGGGAGGAAGAAGTACCAGTTTCCCTCCACCATCTTCAATAAGACCTGGTTGGCGGGGAACGGCAAATTTTTCTTTATAAGGGGAGTGGATAACCCCTATCTGCGTGAAATGGAAATCGGTCATTGGGTGATAAGCAGGGCTGAGCCTTCACATATTGCTATCTGGTAGCATCCTTGGCCTGATAATATTTCGCATTGATGCAATAAAACAGCGTTAGCATTCAAATAAGCTGCTTTGGTTATCATCTGGTTGCGAGCCACGGTGATATTTGCTGGTGGATCCTGTAAGGAACTACGACACGATTGACCAGAAACAATCCCTAAATCTTTAAATAAGACACCTAATAATTCTTCACTCTTGGTATATAACTTTACGGATGAAGAGAAATGTTTTTTCTCTCCGGTTGATAGTTTTGTGTGCCTCATATCTGATAACTGGGAAGAGTCAGGAAATGTTGTTTGTTGTACTGAACATCCAGTTATGGACAGTGCTAGTAAAGAGGCAAGTAGCCTACGCATGATAGATCCTCGAATTTTTACTGTTAGAGTTAAGCGAATCGATCAGGTTAACAAAAAATACCGAAAACATGATGCCATAATAAATCAGGCGGACAACCTGTCCGCCTGATTATTCTAATATCGATGAACGTAATATGAAAGATTACCAACCTTTCACAGCGCCACCATTAAAGATCTTATTGGCAGCTTCATCAACTTCGTCTGATTGATATGCCTTAACGAATTTCTTAACATTTTCAGCATCTTTATTATCTTCTCTACTAACCAGTAGGTTTACATAGGGAGAATCTTTATCTTCAACAAATAAACCATCTTTTGCTGGAGTCAGACCAATCTGGCTTGCATAGGTTGTATTAATGATTGCCAGAGCAATTTTTTGATCATCCAGTGAACGTGGCAATTGTGGTGCTTCCAATTCGACTAGTTTTAAATTCTTAGGATTTTCAACAACGTCTAGAACCGTTGGTAATAAGCCTATGCCATCTTTCAATTTAATTAAACCTTGTTTCTGCAACAGTAATAAAGAGCGGCCTAAGTTCGTTGGATCGTTTGGTAACGCAATTTGGGAACCATCCTGCAATTCATCCAGAGATTTAATTTTTTTGGAATAACCCGCAATTGGATAAACAAAAGAGTTGCCAACTGTGACCATCTTATAACCACGATCTTTGATTTGCTGATCCATATAGGGTTTGTGCTGGTATGCATTCAGATCAATATCGCCTTTGCTCAGTGCTTCGTTTGGCAATACAAAATCATTAAAGGTTACCAGTTCTACATCAAGACCATATTTATCTTTAGCGACTTTTTTTGCAATTTCAGCCACTTCCTGTTCTGCACCAACGATAACGCCTACTTTAATATGGTTTGGATCTTGTTTTTCTTGCCCGCAGCCAGACAGAATTAATGAGCCTAAAAGAGCGCTGATAGTTGCGATGGTTTTTAATTTAACAGACATACTTTACCCCTATAGAATACTGATTTATTAGCACCGACACAGGTACTGCTATTAAAATAATCTTGTTATTTACGTGTTGTGGCCTTAACTAAATGGTCACCACTTAATTGAATTAAATAAACTAAAATAACCAGTAACACTAATACGGTATTCATTACTGTTGCATTATAGCCGATATATCCGTATTGGTAACCAATCTGGCCTAATCCGCCTGCACCTACAGCACCTCCCATTGCAGAATAACCGACTAAAGTTATGAGGGTAATTGTGGCTGCATTGAGCAAACCAGGTAATGCTTCAGGTAACAGAATTTTCTTTATAATCTGGAATGGGGTTGCTCCCATGGCTCTAGCAGCTTCAATTAGTCCCGATGGAATTTCTAATAAAGCATTTTCCACCATACGAGCAATAAATGGTGCAGCACCTATGGTTAATGGGACAATGGCAGCCTGTAAACCGATCGATGTTCCCACAATTAGCCTGGTAAAAGGAATCATCCACACCAGTAAAATAATAAATGGGATAGAACGGAAAATATTAACTACCGCTGAAAGAAAACGATAGAGTTTACTATTTTCCATAATTTGATCGGGACGGGTGACATATAGCAATACACCTATCGGCAGCCCGATAATGAAGCCAAAGAAACCAGAAACAAAAGTCATTACTAGAGTTTCCCAGACGCCTTTAGCCAGTAATAAAATCATTCCTTCAGACATAACCAAGAACCTCTACTTTCACATGATGATCTTGTAAAAATTTAATCGTTGACTCAACGCCACCATTTTCACCGTGTAATTCTGCTAACATCACACCAAATTTTACGCCACCGGCATAGTCGATTTGAGAACTTAATATATTCATATCAATATCAAAACGACGTACCGCCATTGAAATCAGTGGGGCATCTACAGATTGACCGGTGAACTCTAATTTCAATAATGGACTAAGATTTGGTGCTGGGTGGCTTTGCATTTTTTGTACATAATCTTCGGGGACATCCAGATGCAAAGTTGACTGAATAAATGCCTGAGCGATAGGTGTCTTGGGATGAGAGAATACTTCACTAACAATGTCTTGTTCAATCAGTTGTCCGCCACTGATAACGGCTACTTGGTCACAAATACGTTTGACGACATCCATTTCATGTGTAATTAACAGAATAGTTAGCCCCAAACGGCGATTAATATCTTTCAATAATTCTAGAATAGAACGAGTTGTTGCAGGATCTAGAGCGCTGGTTGCTTCATCACATAAAAGTACTTTAGGTGAATTAGCTAGGGCACGGGCAATAGCAACACGTTGCTTCTGTCCGCCAGAGAGATTTGCTGGATAGGCATCATGCTTATCTTTAAGACCAACAAGCTCTAATAACTCGTCTACCCGTTTTTTGATTTCGGCCTTTGGAATGTTATCCAATTCCAAAGGTAAAGCTATGTTGCCAAACACTGTTCTTGAAGACAGCAAATTGAAGTGCTGGAAAATCATGCCGATACGACGACGTGCACGAGTTAAATCACTATCAGACAAGATAGTTAAATCCTGACCATTAACCAATACTTGCCCGGAAGTTGGACGCTCAAGCATATTTACACAGCGAATTAGTGTACTTTTACCTGCGCCGGATGAGCCAATAACACCGTAAATTTGCCCTTGCGGAACATGCAGGCTGATATCTGAAAGCGCGTTAATAGAACGGGCACCCTGCTGGAATATTTTATTGATATGTAACAGTTTTATCATTTTTATTCTTATTTATTTTTATAAAAATTTTGAAAATTGATAGCTTGAACATTTTTGAGAAAGCAAACCACCTGTTAAATAGGATGTTAAGGTGTCTAGACGTCTAAGTCAACTATGAATAAATTAATTGCTGCATTCTCATTCATGGCTAAATCGTGCGATACTGGGGGCTTCTTGCATTTTTGGAGCAATCGGGTGACACAAGGTATTCCTGCCGTATTTTTAGATCGTGACGGAACAATAAATATCGATCATGGTTATGTACATGAAATAGATGATTTTCAATTTATCGATGGTGTCATTGAAGCCATGATTGAATTGAAAAAGATGGGGTATGCACTGGTGTTAGTCACAAACCAGTCAGGTATTGCCCGTGGAATTTTCGATGAAGAGCAGTTTTTGCAACTGACGGAATGGATGGATTGGTCGCTAGCAGACCGTGGTGTGGATTTGGATGGCATCTATTATTGCCCTCATCACCCAGATGCAACTGAAGAGCAATATAAGAAGAGTTGTGACTGCCGTAAACCGCAGCCGGGTATGTTGCTGGATGCGCAGAGGGAGCTTGGTATCGATATGACAGCTTCTTTTATGATTGGTGACAAACTCGAAGATATGCAAGTCGCGACGCTGGCAAAAATTGGCACTAAGGTATTAGTTCGTACAGGTAAACCCGTTAACACTGAAGCTGAACAAGCGGCTAATTTGATAATAAATAGTCTTGCAGACTTACCTAAAGCAATTAAAGGCATCAAAAAATAGGTTTTTTGTTCTTTATATCATCATTTTGTTGAAAAAATCCGCAAATAAAAGTTTTTTTCAAATAAACGCTTGCCAGCGCCAAAGAACGCCCTATAATGCGCCACCACTGACCGACACAACGCTGATAAACATTGTGAGGTCGGGCAGAGGAAGCGA
>NZ_JAJAFY010000047.1:0-36543 GCF_025384885.1 Photorhabdus kleinii | reverse complement strand
AACACCTTTCAAAAATCACTATATTTGTGATATTCATCTTAATAATAAAATAAAAAATTCCTTATTACTGAAACATAATTAAAATTGACGAAAAACATAACGATGATTAGGTTAGTGATGAAAAAAATTCCTTTTGATTTGGATGGTTACGAAATCTCTTTTGGCCATGCACGTAGAACAAGAATTCCAATTATAAAAATAACTCATCCAAAAAATGGGATTTCCATCAAACCATTTTATAGTGTTAATAGAATAAATTTACTTGAAAGAATTCAATATGAAACTGGTTTAAATGATCAATATATTGAATCTATTAATGAGCATTTTCAAGAAATTAATTATCCTTAAAAAACCAGATATAACAGGAGATTATATCCTTTTACTTTAGTACCTTGGAAATTACCAAGGTACTGCATATCAGTTTATTCTGTTTTATATCTTATTCACTGATGAATACATTTGTAATTAGCTGGTAAAAGTGCTGACCTGATGTAAGATAGTAAATAATAACACCCCCTAATATATAGAAAATAAAAGCAGAAAACGCCAAGCATGTACCTGCAATTATCGCATACTGATATCGATTTTCCAATGTTGACATTAGTGTAAAATAAACTAATCCCATAACTGAAAATACACCTACCCCACCAATTATCCCTTGAGTTATATACCCGTTATCTTTCAAGTTGCCTCTTTGTTGGCTGCACTCACTCACCCCGGTCACATAGTTCTCTATGCTCCCGGGGATTCGCTCCCTTGCCGTCGCGATGCATCTTGAAATCCATAGGGTATATGCATCACTATTTTCATCAATATACTTATTATCGCCATCAGCATTTATCCAGTCCTGCGGAGAATTCATTAAATATCGCATTAAATAAACTGCGATCTTCTTCATACGCCTCTAACGCTCTGACATATGACTCCATTTTACTCTCAACCAAAAAAAGCCACTTTCTCACATTAACTTCATATATAATGACGTATTTTAACCTAATAAAGAAATCATATAATTCTTATATAGGATAAACTCCAAAATATACCTCATATATAAATCAGAATCTAATGAAACAGTCTAAATTTTTCTTTTATTTTTTCTGTTATATAGTAAAAAAGAACAGAAAACGCCAAGCATGTACTCGCAACTATCGCATATTGATATCGATTCTCCAACGTTGACATCAGTGTAAAGTAAACTAACCCCATGACTGAAAATACACACAGAGTCCCAATTACCGCCTGCACTATATGCACCACGGTGTTCATCAATATGCTTATTATCTTCATTTATCTAACCCTACAGAGAATTCATCAAATATTTCATTAAATAAACCTCGATTTTCGTCATACGCTTCCAATGCTCTGACATATGGCTCCATTTTACTCTCAACCAAAAAATAAAGTAAATCCAGGTTACCCTCTCGCCTTAACAACATATATAAATTCGGGTTTGTTTGAGCTAATTCCCTAGAAGTATAGATCGCTCTGGATACTGACGCCCCAACCCCCAAGGTCGCAGTAAATGTTACAGATCCTCCAAGTTTAGTGAACCATTTTGCGCCAAAAAAAGCACCAAGGCTCCCCCTAAATATGACATATTTCGAAATCATACCTCCAAATATTTTCCCAACTTTCGTTTCGATTAATCGTTGCTTTTGCTCTTCACTAAGTTTACCTAAGTAATCCTCAAAAATAATCTGAATAATCCTTTCAAGATTATTAAGCGTAATAGCTTCCGACTTTATCAATCCAACAAAGCGATATTTGTCATTTTCATTATCCCATCTATACTCAGTATCAAGATAATCGTAACCAACATAATAAAAATCCACAGGAATATCTAATACCCCTTCGGCAAACCCAGTAAGCCAGCTACTGTCATCGTCAATTGTTGCAACCATTTTTCCAGCGATTTCTTTAGCCCCGTCCATTAAAAAACCCTTTCATCCCAAATGCTATAGGCACCTGTTGAACAAGCTACATTATTCCAAGTAATATTAGTATATACCATTGAAAGAATTTCCTGTGGCATCATATGATTACTGGTTAATGAATGCGGGTGGTCTGATTTTAAACTAACAATATACGCTTGCCCGAGACGAATTGTATAGTAAAGCTCAAGTCCACCATTTTCACTGGTACGGTAAGATTCAAGAAAATACTCTAACCTTTCGTTATCATCCAAGCTTTTTGCTAATAAAGGAGAAGCTTTATCAATAGGTTTAGTGATAATTACCGGATAATGTGAAACATTTTGTTTGCGAGTCATAAGATGTTGCAGACTATAGACGAAGATCTGATCTTCGTGCCCATTTTGCGCTTTGATACCTATTGAGTCTCTTCTGCCACAACCCGCAGAAATTAACCCTTGGTTTTGACCTTTAACCGTTAAATAAATTAAATTTTACATATTCACCTCATTTATCATTTCAATACTTTAATGCATACTGCAGTAGGCAGATCAATATTGTCAAGGATAAATGTTCTAAAAACATACAATAATTTATTCCAAGCCCCAAAAATGTTAATAACTGACATCCTATCGTGGCGCAGAAAGTAGGAAAATATGGATATAATATTGCAATCACATGGATTCTCTAAGATAGTAAGCAATGATTACCTACATTTCTGGACAAAATATCATTCCCCTCTCTAAAAAGCAGAAAAAAACAAATAATTAACTAACCTCATTGGACATTGAACAACAATGAAAAATAGCAGCGAACAACCCACTTTCTACATCCACGACTACGAAACTTTTGGTCAACATCCGGCCTTAGACAGACCGGCTCAATTTGCTGGTGTTCGTACTGATATGGATTTCAATATTATTGAAGAGCCATTAGTTATTTACTGTTCACCTGCTGATGATTATCTGCCACAACCAGAAGCTGTCATGATTACAGGTATTACTCCGCAAATTACCTTAGAAAAAGGGGTCAATGAAGCAGAATTTGCCCGCCAGATTCATAATGTATTCAGTGTACCGAACAGTTGTATCCTCGGTTATAACAATATTCGATTTGATGATGAAGTCAGCCGTAATATTTTTTACCGCAATTTTTATGATCCGTACGCTTATAGTTGGCAAAAAGGTAATTCCCGTTGGGATTTACTTGATGTATTACGTGCCTGTTATGCCTTGCGTCCCGAAGGTATTGTCTGGCCAAAGAATGAAGATGGTCTACCTAGCTTTAAGCTAGAACATCTGACTAAGGCAAATGGCGTTGAACATTCACATGCTCACGATGCGATGTCCGATGTCTATGCCACAATCGCAATGGCAAAATTACTCAAAGAAGTACAGCCAAGGATGTTCAATTATTTCTTTCAGTTAAGAAATAAGCAGAAAATTAGCGCCCTCATCGATATTCCCCAAATGAAACCGCTGGTTCATGTTTCCGGGATGTTTGGCGCTGCTCGCAGCAACCTCAGTTTGGTTGCACCTCTTGCCTGGCATCCGGTAAATCAGAATGCGGTTATTATGTGCGATTTAGCCGGAGATATTTCACCATTACTGGAATTGGATGCAGATATATTGCGTGAACGTCTATATACCCGCCATGATGAATTACAGCCAGATCAACCACCAGTCCCAATAAAACTGGTTCATATTAATAAGTGTCCAATAGTCGCCCCCGATAATACTTTGCGAACAGAAGACGCTGAACGTATCGGATTAGATCGTGATCATTGTGAAAGAAATCTGGCTATTCTGCGAAATAATCCACAAATTAGAGAAAAAGTTGTAGAACTATTTGCAGAGGCAGAACCTTTCCCTGAATCTGATAATATTGACGCTAAGCTGTATGATGGTTTTTTTAGCAGTGCCGATAAAGCAGCAATGAATATTATCCGTGAGACATTACCTCAGAATTTACCTGCGCTCGATCTGACTTTTCAGGACCCACGTATTAAAACACTGTTATTCCGCTATAGAGCCAGAAACTACCCTGCTACTCTAACTTACGATGAACAACAACACTGGTTACGTTATCGTCAAGATGTATTAACTCAAGATAAGCTGAGTGAATATTTCTTTATAATTGAACAACTCTTCACTGAATATCAAGGCAACGAAGAAAAATGCCGTCAACTTAAAGCACTCATGGAGTATGCGGCAAAACTGGTCGGATAATTAAACAGACAGTAGGTAAATATAAAACGGCGAGTCATATATACTCGCCTTTCTGACAGGATAACTCTCTCATCAATCTTTACAGATTTAAACTTTCCTAGTGCCAACATGACGTTGTAACTACTGAGAATATTGACATTAAGATCTTTCACCCCAATTTTTCAACTTGGATGTTTTCCCAATTCCGGGATTGAGAGTGTTAGTGGGATCAGTCATCCGATAAAAAGCCTTAAGTTGAAGTTTAGCCTGATATAGATGACCCACATTATGCTCTGCGGGATATTCCGCTCCTCGTTTATCAAGCAGCTCTATCATTCTTTCTTTCAATGCCTGTATGTCCACCCCTTTTTTCACAATGTAATCCTGATGAAACACGTAGCACATAAAATGCCCGCAATAAAGTTTGTGTACCAATACATCATCAAACTCTGGGGGTAATTGTTCAAACCATTCACGATCATTGCGGCGCAAAGCGATATCAAGTGACAGGATATTCTCTACTTCGTTACTATGCACCGCTTGATAACGGATCGCTGAACCACCAGCGGAAAAACGATGCAAGAACGCTTTAGCACCCTCCTCCGGCGTACAAGCAAAGAAATCCCCTTCCACCCGGCTAAAATATTCTTCCAACCAGCTTCTGGCCTCTTCAATCCCATCACCTGACATTTTTAATATCAAATGGTGCTCAAAACGATTACGATATTCTTTCAAACGCTTAGGCAAGTGAGAGGAAAGTAAACGACTTAACCCCTGCATAATGCGATCGATAAGATTGACAGGTAAAAATGAAATTCGGTTGAAAATAGCGTCCATTCTCCCTTTCAAAGTAAAATAAGCCGGCATCTTATCCGTGCCAAGCTTATCAATCATGATGAAAGTATCTTTACCGTAAGTTTCCGCAATATCGAAAATATCCCGGTGCATATATTCACCCGCCACCGGTAAATTATGAAAATTTGCTAATATATGACGACGCAATTCCGTCAATACGCCAGTTTGGTTGGTACCGATATAAAATACTTGAGACAAAGGTTCTGCCGGAAAAGTATCGAGCCGGACAGCAAACACAACCAACTTACCCGCACAACCTGAAGCTTCAAATAAACGGCGCTCGTCAGAATTAAAACGAGATGGAGTATCAGCATCTACGTCACGTACTCGTTGGGCATATTCATGATCAGATGCTTTACGCTGACCCTGTTCTACATCCTGATCACTGTAACGCTGTTCTTCCAGACAAGAGAGAATCTCTTCTGGTGTTTCTCCCAAATAGATACCCAGATGATTAATTAATTCTGGCTTACCACACTCATTAACACGTCCATATAATGCCATTTCGGTATAAGCCGGCCCACGATGAACTAAAGAACCTCCTGAGTTATTACAGATGCCCCCAATCACAGAAGCGCCAATACAGGAAGAACCGATAACTGAATGTGGTTCACGTCCCAGCGGCTTGAGCGCCCGTTCAAGTTGCCATAATGTACTGCCAGGTAATGCAACTACCTGATTACACTGTTTTAAAATCTGAATTTTATTCATGCGCAGCGTGCTAATAATGACTATATCACGATCGTAATCCTTACCATTCGGGGTAGAACCTTCAGTTATACCCGTGTTGGCCGCCTGCATTAAAATGATTTTATCTGCTTCAACGCAGGCCTTAAACACACGCCACTGTTCCACCAGCGAGCCGGGAAATACAACGGCTAAAGCATCTCCCTGGCCGGAGCGAAAGCCTTTACGATAACGTTCAGTTTTATGGGGAGCAGTCAGGATATGAGATTTACCGACAATATTGGTCAGGGTAGTAATGAGTTGCTGATTTTGAGAGGTCTTTGCATCATTCATAGTCTCTTCCTTAATATACAATTACCTCTCAGAGCATAGATTGTTTTTCTTCGCTTACCGTTGAAATTTTTCTTATCTGTAAGCGACCTCGCTGTTTTTTTTCTTAAGCTCCTTTTCCTTAACTATTACGGTAAAATTAGCAACATAGTAAAAATAATGGCGCCAAATTCGGCGCCATTATTCTTTTGCTAAATATTAAACCATTTCAGAGCATTGAGGCATCGGCTGACGGAAGCGACGGGTCAGGAATACCATATAAACCAGACCAATTGCTCCCCAAGTTAGCCCCAATTCCATAGAACTTTGCTCCAGATTCATCCATAGTACGCTAACAGTACAAGCACCTATCACAGGTAATATCAAGAAATTAATGATATCTTTTAATGTACGGTTACGACGTTCACGGATATAGAATTGAGAAATGACTGATAAGTTTACAAAGGTGAACGCTATCAACGCACCAAAGTTAATCAGAGCTGTTGCAGTAACCAGATCAAAGGTAATCGCAGATAACCCTATGGTGCCTACCAACAATACGTTGATTATCGGAGTCCGCCATTTTGGATGAACATAGCCAAATATTTTCTCAGGAAATACACCATCGCGCCCCATAACATAGAGCAAACGGGAAACCCCCGCGTGAGCCGCCATACCAGAAGCCAAAACAGTGACACAAGAGAACACCAAAATAATGGATTGGAACAGGGTACCTGCTACATACAGCATAATTTCTGGCTGAGATTCATCCGGGTTCTTGAACCGAGAAATATCCGGAAAATAGAGCTGCAAGAAATAAGAAACCGCAATGAAGATAACACCACCGATTAATACTGTCAGGAAAATCGCTTTCGGAATCACCTTACCAGCATTCGGAGTCTCTTCGGACAACGAACTAATGCCATCAAACCCTAGAAATGAGAAGCACAAAATCGTCGCCCCAGTAATCATTGGGATCAAATGGGCATCTTCAGAAACGAATGGTTTCGCATTCCATAAAGTTCCTACTCCTTCCCCGTTGTACACACCGTGGATCAGTAAACCCACAAATACGACCATAATGGCCACCTGAACAATAACAATAGCCGTGTTGAGATTAGCAACAACGTTAATGCCACGCAGGTTAAAGGCTGTCATCAGTAATGCAAAACCCACAACGAAGATCCACGGATCTACGCTAGGAAAAATGGCCTGAAGATAAATTTTCGCTAACAAGATATTAATCATCGGCATGAACATATAGTCCAATAGCGATGACCAACCCACCATAAAGCCAACATGCGGACTAATGGATTTTTGTGCATAAGTATATGCAGATCCAGCAGAAGGGAAACGTTTTACCAACTTCCCGTAGCTCACGGCGGTAAACAGAATTGCGATCAAAGCAATAGCGTAGGATGTCGCTACGTGACCGTTAGTCAAACCAGAAACAATACCGAAAGTATCAAAGATAGTCATAGGTTGCAGATAAGCAAGACCCATCATCACTACCTGAACCAAGGTCAGTGTTTTTCTGAGCTGAACACGATTGTTAGCACCAGTCTGGTTAGTGCCTAGTGTGATTACAGTATTATGAGTCATGAGCAAAACCTCCCATAACTCCGATTCGTGTTATGACACTACTTAATCGATAGTTACTGGGAAGACTTCGCTTCTGCCTATAGGCAGTAGAATTAGAGGCTGGATTATATGCAGAGCTCAATGCTCCATAGTCATCGATGCAGCAGCATGTGCCAATTGGCACAAGTGCGAAAGGAAATAATTGCTCCATATTAGCGTTCCTCATTACGGCAACCGATTCTCATTGCGGTTGATCGTGGGCCAATTATCTATCCGGCTCAGAGTCCGGCCTCTGGTATAGTAAAAAATAAGTCAAAGCAAAAAAAATAACCGACGCATATAAACGCATCAGTTATTCTCTAGTGGGCGAATTCTGCACTTGAAGACCTGAAATAGCAATACTCACCACACTAAAAGTTCATTATTTTTTACCACACTCATTGATGACGCTATGGAATTTGACGGTGTCATATACATTTCTTTGATATGGCTAAGTTTTAACACAACACAAAACGGATTTCTATTCAGTTTTACAGGTATAAGCAAAAAACAAAAATCCTCCTTGTCAGCGACAAACAAGGAGAATTATAAAACAGTTAGTTAGAACGCATTATCAAAAGTCGTAATTAATACCAATGTTATAACGACGACCATCCAATACTATATCATGGGTGTCTTCAGTCACTTGTTTTTCAAACACATTATATACCCCCCCTACCAAACGTAAACCTTCAGCCAGATAATAGCTGACACCGATATCCACAAAGGTATAAGACGGTGTTCCTGTCCCCATAGAGGTACGTGATAAATAATTCGACGTTTTGCCACGGTAGTTAACACGCGCCCAAGTTTGCATTTCTGGTAAAACCTGCCAGTTTAAGGTTGCATTCACCATATGTTTAGGCATCTTATTCAAAGGCTTCCCTTTGAAGTTACCGCTCTTTTGCTCAGAATCAGTATACGTATAGTTTGCAGCCAATACCCAGTTATCAACAATATCCCAGTTCATCGTCGCTTCTACACCACGCATATTGGCTTTATCAATGTTCACACGGTCACTGATAAATTTATAAGCAGTGCCATCAATAACACATTTACCCTGAGATTTACCACTTGGATCGGTACAACGACGTAATTCAGTAATTTTATCTTTAAATTCAGTGTTGAATATTGTTAAACCGACATTAAAGTTATCCCGATTGTTCCAGATAACACCAATTTCCTGATTGAAGCTCTTCTCCGGTTTCAAATCCGGATTACCGACGATAATCGCTGGATCACCACCGCCACCCGTAATCTGCCCCCAATTAGATGCTGCCTGACGTAATTCTGGTGAACGATATCCTGTAGAAACGCCTCCTTTAATCGTCCATTGCTCATCAACATGCCATACACCGTACAAACGTGGAGTCCAATGGTCACCGAAATTTTCGTCTTTATCCATGCGGATACCACCGGTCAGAGCAAAGTCATTGGTCATTTGCCATTCATCTTCAGCAAATAACGCCCAACTCCAACGGTTCAGCTTATTGATATTTTTAGCAGAAGCTAATTGATTCCCTTCATCGCGTAAATCTTCATAACGATACTGACCACCTATACTCAATGAATGATCATCCAACATAAACACTGTATGAGTATTGAACAAATTATCGTAATATTTCATATCACGACCAGGATTACGTGATTCATCACGCTGGAAGTACGTTGTCGACGTTCCAAAATCGTAAACGCCATTATGGGTGATAGAGTAATTATTTCTTTTATATCGACTTTCACTATTACCTGGAGATCGCCAACTACTTGTCTTTGTTTTCCCTACAGTAGAATCACGATCTTGCTCATAACGTCCCGCTTCAAAATCAAAAGTATTCTGCTCATCGGGAGTGAAAGAGAAAGTGGCTGAACCATTACGCATTTCCTGTTTGTTAAACCCACCGATAAATTTATCTTCATTACGGTGAGAATACAGGCCGCTCACTTTCAGCCCTAATAATCCATCAATAATTGGACCTGAAGTATACACACTACTCTGATGACTATTACCTGATTTAGAACGCTCCTGCAAAGTGCCATCAGCGCGGAAGCTGGTTTTCCACTCTTTCTGTGCCTTACGGGTAATGATGTTAATCACCCCTCCCATCGCATCAGAACCATAAAGAGAAGACATAGGACCACGAACAACCTCGATACGTTCTATCGCGGCCAATGGCGGCAACCACCCCTGTTCAATCCCCGAATTATCACGGTTTGGACGAGTACCACGGGTATCAACACGCTTACCATCAACCAGAATCATTGTATATTGAGACGCCATACCGCGAATACTGATGTCACTACTGCTAGCACCACCTGTAACAACGACACCTGGCACATCTTTCAGTGCATCAGTCACATCACGATAAGCCTTAGTTTCCAATTGTTCACGGCTCACCACAGAAATAGACGCTGGCGCATCTTCAATTTTCTGTTGAAAACCAGCTGCCGTAGTGACAAGAATAGTGTCATTACTGCTACTAGCCGCAAAAACTGAGCCAGATGAGATTGCAGCAATAATACCTAACGCGATTTTTCTTTGATTAAAAACACCCATTCCCGATTCTCCAAGAGATATAATTACACTTTATTTATCTATAAAAATGGATAATCAACATGTGCTCAAATAACGAGGATAAAATATTTACCTCTGTGTAGTTTTATTATTTTTCTTATATCTTATTGCTATAAGACATAAGACAATATTTTTTATTAATTACAACAATCCATCTTATTAACTTATTCCATTTACTATTCTTCACAGTAAAGAATGAATCTCAGCATTAACCAGACAAAAGCTGTAGCTTTCAAATATGGCTTAGCTTTTAAATACACAGTAATACAAGGTAAATAAACCACTCCTCATATACGACAATGCACGTTCTGATTTTTGTGCGCATTCTGCGCCTACGCTTTATTAAAAATATAGTTTAAACAATAAGTTAAAATGAATTTTCACTCACTACCTTTGAAACCAATCCATCAACTAATACCTGAGGAATACCCTGAGAACAACGTTCAATTCTGCCTTTGACACCATAAACCTGTGCCAGACTATCTGGCGTAATAACCTGCTCAGGAGTTCCCTCGGCAATTAAATGCCCTTTTTGCAACATTAATACATGGTCACCATGACGCAAAGCGATATTAATATCATGCACAACAACCACAGTAATAATATTCCGCTGATAAGTTTCTTGTGCCACCAACGCCATTACGTGATATTGATAATTTAAATCCAGCGCACTAAGTGGTTCATCTAATAATAATAATGCTGGTTTACGAATTAACGATTGTGCCAATCCGACTAATTGTTTTTGACCGCCAGATAACTGATCTAAATAACATAACGCCAGGTGCTCAATCCCCAACTGACGTAACAGCAACATCACTTCTTCTTCGCTGGTTTCAGAATGACGCCCTCCGGATGCCCGTTGAGCAACGATAATCGACTCCAGTACATGCAAATGAACACCAGCAGGTAAGCTTTGTGGTAAATAAACCACATTTTCCGATCGCTGGACAAAACTCATCTTCATCAAATCTTGACCATCAAGCCAAAGCTGGCCTCTTGCACGATTTAAACCAGCCAAAGAACGCAAAAGTGTTGATTTGCCGCTACCATTTGGCCCCAACAATACTGTAATTTTCCCACGAGGCAACGGAGCAACATTCAGATTTTCAATAACCGAATGTTTCGGATAACCTGCAAAAAAATTGTTAATGGTTAATCCCGGATTCATATATTCGCCCTATTACGTAAGATTATGCTAAGGAAGAATGGAACCCCAACTAACGCAGTAACGATCCCAACCGGAATAACAACACCCGGGATCAAGTTTTTCGAGGCGATGGACGCCATAGACAGCACCAGTGCACCAATCAAGGCACTGGCTGGCAAATAGAAACGATGATCTTCACCAAACATCATGCGGGCAATATGTGGCGCAATTAAACCGATAAAGGCAATTGGCCCAACAAATGCAACTGCTAAAGCGGCAAGAACACTGATACGCAATAATGTCCCTAGGCGCAGACGACGAACATCAATACCAAAACTGATTGCACGATCTTCACCCAAGCGCAGCGCTGTCAGCTTCCAAGAATTCATCATTGAAATAGGAAAAACGGCGGCAAACACCAACAACATAACACCCAGTTTTATCCAGGTTGCTCTGGCAAGGCTACCCATTGTCCAAAGTACCAGCCCCTGAAGGGTATCTTCCGTTGCAATAAACTGCATCATGGAAACCAATGCTTCAAAGGTAAAGACTAATGCAATGCCAAATAATACGACCCCAGACGTAGCAACTCGTGTCCAACGAGTAATCGTATCCAGCACCAATGCGGCCAACAAGGCGAAAATAAAAGCATTCGCAGAAATGAACCATTGATCAGGCACGCCTGGAATACCAATACCAGATACAATCGCCAACGCAGCACCAAATGCAGCCGCTTGGGCAACCCCTAAAGTAGAGGGACTGGCTAATGGGTTATTTAAGATCGTCTGCATTTCCGCGCCAGCCAGCCCGAGGGACAGGCCAATCACTACCGCCATCAGGGCATAGGGTAAACGGATATCCCAAACAATTACCCGTGTACCCGCATCCACACTCTCTGGCGATACTAAAGTCTGCCAGAGAGATGACAAAGATAAACCTGATGGACCTATCGTAAAATCTAATACCAGTGAAACACCAATAATCAGCACGATGAAGACCATCATCACAATACGGCGGCGTAAAATATATTGGTAATGGGCTTTTATACTGCTGTCATCTAATTGTTGTTTCACCATTGGCATCGGCTCGGTAGTGGCACTCATTATTCCCGTTACCTGACTTACTGATTATTTTTCACTGATCCAATAAACCCCCGATGGATCAACTGCCAGGAATTTACTGTGTAATTCATTCAGTGTCTTCTGCGGATCTAAATCTGTAAATTTTTCAGGATAGAACCATTTAGCAAATACCTGAGTCGCTACCACATTATATGGAGAGTTGTAGTAGTTATGCCAAATCGCATAGTCTCTGCCCTCTTTGACCGCAGTCAACGAGCTAATACCTTTACGTTCAGTCATTTGTTTCAGACTGGCTTTTGCTAGTTCAGGCGTAGATTGCGCTCCCAGTTTTACGCCAGGTTCATTACTGTCTGGCGCTTTTGCCCCACTAGCAATGTAAATATAAGGGTCAACTGCAATAATTTTTTCGAGGTTCATATTACCAAGCGCGCCTGGCAGAACACCTTTAGCAATGTTTTTACCACCAGCCAAATCAATAAAGTTACCCATATTGCCATCACCGGCAGTCGCACAGCAATCTTCAAAAGCACCTGCTCTCAAATCGATAAGTACTGTTGGTTTTTTCTTTTCCGGGATTTTATTGGTGATATCAGTCACCAGTTTTACATTTTTCTCGTAAAAATCTGCATATTCTGCCGCTTGTTTTTCACGATTTAGTACTTTACCTAGCATACGAATGCTCGGCAGCGTATTCTTTAACGGCTCAGTACGAAAATCAACAAATACCACCGGAATACCTGCCTTTTCAAGTTGGGCGACCAGTTCGCTGTTTTTACCAGGACCATGACCAGACAAGCCAAAAATGGCGATATCCGGATTTAGGGTTAACACTTTTTCAGAGCTGACACTATCAGCACTGGTGTTACCAATCAAAGGAACCTTATCAATCTCAGGGAATTTAGCTTTATAGACGGCGTAAGACTGTGGGTCCAGTTTGCGGAAATCACCTTGCCAACCCGCAATACGGGCCAGTGGTTTATCACCTTCAAGTAAAGCGATAGCGTGGAACAAACGGCCTTCGCCCAACAAAATACGATTTACATTCTCAGGAACTTCAACAGTACGACCAACTATATCGGTGACCGTTTCAGCCCATGATGCGAAGCTTGCCATGACTGCCGAACCCGCTAACAGGCCGACACTGATACTCTTTGCTATGGATCGCGACATAAATTTCATTTTGTTAGCCCTTTCATATTAATAATTATGGTACTAACAATAGGACAAATGAGAATACTTATCAATATGATCTACACAAATTTTGGTAAATTACGTGATTAATTGTATGAATTAACGCTATGAAAAATAAAAAATACCTATTTGATCACAAAATGAGTGTATTCTTTTAATTTCTTATCAAAAACGGCTTATCTACTCAAATAAATAAAACATTAAGATAATAATAAATTAATCGTGAATCGAATTAAAAAAACCATAAAACCAAGCCGGTAGGAATTTTTTCAAAGATTCCTACCGGCCTGTTAATCACGATTTAACGTATTTACATTCACTGATTCGCGATATCAGGAAATTTCATCTCGCTATATTTGATAAAGTGAGTTTTCCTAACTAATTTGTAACCAAACCAAATCAACAGGAATAATGGAATACCAATATAAGTTGCAGTTACACCATACCAGTCAATTTTTTCTTGTAGAAATGCCTGATAATTCTGTCCTAATGTGATGGTTAGACACAAAACAAACGCAAAGATTGGGCCAACCGGGAAAAATCCTGAACGATAAGGTAATTTACTTAAATCCAACCCCTGAGCTACATAACCACGGCGGAAACGATAATGGCTAATAGCAATCCCCAACCATGCAATAAAACCGGTCATCCCAGAAGTATTCAACAACCACAGATAGACGGTCTGGTTACCGTACATTGAACTGAGGAAACACAACGCAGCAACCACCGTCGTTGCATACAAGGCATTACGCGGTACACCACCTTTGGATAATTTGCCAAAAATCCTCGGTGCTTTACCCTCTTTTGCCAATGTGAACAACATACGAGTCGATGCATACATACCTGAATTACCCGCAGACAACACAGCCGTCAAAATAACCGCATTCATCATAGCTGCGGCGGATAACAAACCAGCGTTTTCAAATACCAACGTAAACGGACTAACACTAATATCACCGACCTCATTACGCAGTAGGCTTGGATCAGTATAAGGAACAATCAAACTGATAATCAGGATCGCAAAAATATAGAATAGCAGAATACGCCAAAATACCTTACGTACAGCACTGGGAACATTTTTTGCCGGATCTTTTGACTCACCCGCCGCAATGCCAATTAACTCAGTTCCCTGGAAAGAAAACCCAACTATCATTGCCACGCCAATCATGGCAGAGAAACCACCGGCAAAAGGTGCATCACCAATAGTCCAGTTATGCCATCCAGCACCTTCTGCCCCTTTCATGATGCCGGCGATCATCAGTAATCCGACCACAATAAAAACAATAACCGTGCTGACTTTAATTAAAGAGAACCAGTATTCAGCTTCACCAAATCCTTTCACTGAAATAAAATTCAGTAGGAAAATCAGCGCGAGGAATAACGCACTCCAGATCCAACCCGGCATATCCGGCAGCCAATAACCCATGACCAATTGGGCAGCAACCAAATCCACCGCAATAGTCACCGCCCAGTTGTACCAGTAGTTCCAACCCAGAGCGAAACCAAACCCTTCTTCAACATATTTGGAACCGTAAGTTGAGAAAGAACCGGAAACGGGCATATAAGCGGCCAGTTCACCCAAACTGGTCATCAGGAAATAAACCATCAAGCCAATTAATGCATAGGAAAGTAATGCTCCGCCAGGCCCTGCTTGTGAAACTGTCGCACCTGAAGCCACGAATAACCCGGTGCCTATTGATCCGCCAACGGCAATCATCGCCAGATGCCGAGCTTTCAATTCACGTCGCAAATGTTGCGTTGCTGGTTTCCGGGAAACACTTTTTTGTTGTTGAGACATTCTGTTCCTGTTAGCTGCAAATAAATCTGATGGCGGATTGTAACAAATCCTCACTATCAAAATAGCGAGGAAGCACTGTTATAAGATACCTTCATAATTTAGAGAAAATTATAAGTAACACAGCTAATTTTGGATTTTAAACAAAACGTAAAATTTACCGGCAGTAACTGAGTAATTTCTGCAGTGCGATAGACATATGCTTTTGCCGATGATGAATCAGGTACAATGTTCTGAAAAGTCTTAATTCTGGCACTCTTAACTCCAGTAAAGTACGATTTTGCAATTGCTCTGCAACGACACGTCTGGACAAACAACTGATGCCCATACCAAATTTGACCGCATGTTTTATCGCTTCAGAATTTCCCAATTCCATCAAAATCTTGAACCCAGGTAAATGGACAAACAACAGATGATCCAGCACTTCTCTTGTACCCGATCCCCTCTCCCTTAATATCCATGATGCCTTAACTAAATCATCCAATTTTAGATCCTGTTTAGCTAGCGGATTTTCAGGAGAAGAAAAAATAACCAACTCATCCTCCATCCATAGTTGAGTTATCAACTCAGGACTATGACAGGAACCTTCTATCAAACCAAGATCAACACGGAATTCCAGCACAGAATTGATGACATCCTGCGTATTACTGATATTTAACTCTAGCGGCGTATCAGGAAAATCCTGACGATAATTTGCCAGCATTTCCGGCAACATATAATTACCAATGGTGCTACTGGCAGCGATACGTAACGCTCCTAACTCCTGTTTGAATAACTGCTGAATTTCCCCTGCTTGCTCTAGCAATGCCAACGCCTTGGGATAGAGTAGACGACCATGTTCATTCGTCACCAATCGCTTTCCTACCCGATCAAAAAGCTGTACGCCAAGTTGGCTTTCCAGATCCGTTAATGAAGCACTCACCGCGGACTGAGATAGCGCCAATTGCTGAGAGGCTTGCGTCGTTGAACCGCTTTTCAATACCTCAGTAAAAACTTCCAACTGCCTCAATGTGATGTGCATATTGCCCCGCAAAATATGGTGTCAGTCAAAGTTAGCTTGCTTTAATTTTATACGGCAATAGACAACTTAACAAAAATCCACTTTCTTACCAATTTTTTAGATTACATATAAATAAATTATCAATTTTAATGATAAATCAGTCTGCTATATGCTTATGTTTAAAAACATATAAGCAAAGTGAAAAACATCTATGTCTGACATTCGTGCCAAAAAATTCAGCAAACAATCATCTATTCCCGGTATGAAATTAATACTTGGGTTAATATTAGCGGCAATACTTACTGCAATTTCAATATATGCCGGAAATATTCCGTGGTTTATTAATATGGGACTGGGCACATTAACACTAGCGATCCTTGCAGGGATCATTGCCGGTAATACTGTCTATCCTTTACTCAAACCTTATTGTGATGAGGGTATTCATTTCTCAAAACATTATCTTCTGCGGGCAGGTATTATTCTTTATGGCTTCCGTTTGACATTTCAACAAATTGCCGATGTTGGCATTACCGGCCTTCTGATTGATGCTGCTATGTTGTCTTCCACTTTCTTTATTGCAATGTGGCTAGGCAAATCACTCTTTGGATTAGACCAACAAACGGTAATACTGATTGGTGCCGGCAGCAGTATCTGCGGCGCAGCAGCTATTATGGCAACAGAGCCAGTAGTGAATGCCCCCGCCAGTAAAGTTGCTGTTGCGGTATCGACAATTGTCATCTTTGGCACTATCGCTATTTTCATTTATCCGTGGTTTTATCAACTCAATGAGCATTATCAGTGGTTACCACTTACTCAGGAAACTTTCGGCATCTTTACTGGTTCCACCCTTCACGAAGTTGCTCAAGTTGTTGCTATTGGACATGCTATTAGCGATCAAACGGAAAACGCAGCCGTTATCAGTAAAATGATCAGGGTTATGATGTTGGCGCCATTCCTGTTGTTATTATCCCGTTACATTAGCCGTGCCCACACTAAAAATGGCAGAAACCATCAGGAGAAAACACCAATGACTATCCCCTGGTTTGCGGTGATTTTTATTGCAATAGCAGGTCTTAATTCTTTCAATTTACTACCTGCTGCAATAGTTAATTCTCTGATTAATATTGATACTATTATGCTTACTATGGCAATGGGGGCACTGGGTTTAACTACTCATGTGAGTGCCATCCGTCAGGCCGGATTTAAACCCATTTTATTAGCTCTAATTTTGTTTGCATGGCTGATGGCGGGTGGTCTTTTGATCAATCTTGGCATTCAACATCTGTTTGGCTGATCAGAATCCACTCGGAGAAATTTTATTTCAGCAGCATATACCTTATGGATTTCAAGATGCATCGCGACGGCAAGGAAGAGAATCCCCGGGAGCATAGCGAACTATGTGACCGGAGTGAGCGAGTGCAGCCAACAAAGAGGCAACTTGAAAGATAACGGGTATGTAACCTTTCCGTACTTAAGGTTCATTGAGTGATTGAACAATGCCATAATGACGTAAAGTAAGAAGGAGAAAAATATGAAATTTGTTGGAGCACATGTCAGCGCTGCCGGTGGAGTTGATCAAGCAGTTATCCGGGCGCACGAACTAAAAGCGACCGCCTTTGCCCTATTTACAAAAAATCAGCGCCAGTGGCATGCTCCACCTTTAACCGCTGACGTTATCGATAAATTTAAAGAAAATTGTGAACGTTATGGATATGGTAGCCGACAAATTCTCCCTCACGATAGTTATCTGATTAATCTTGGTCACCCAGAAATTGAAGCACTGGAAAAATCCCGACTAGCTTTTATTGATGAGATGCAACGTTGCGAACAATTAGGGATCGATTTATTGAATTTCCATCCTGGCAGCCATCTCAATAAAATAGATGTGGATAAATGCCTGGCACGTATTGCGGAATCTATCAATATTGCTCTCAATAAAACCCAGGGAGTCATTGCTGTTATCGAAAATACGGCAGGTCAAGGCACTAATCTGGGTTTCAAATTTGAACATCTGGCAGCAATTATTGATGGAGTTGAAGATAAAAACCGAGTGGGTGTCTGTATTGATACCTGTCACGCCTTTGCTGCTGGCTACGATTTACGTACAAACGATGCTTGTAAACAAACTTTTCAACAGTTTGAAAAAATTGTTGGCTTTCAATATTTATGCGGAATGCATTTAAATGATGCCAAAAGTGAATTTGCCAGCCGTGTTGACCGACATCATAGCCTTGAAGAAGGAAATATTGGTAAAACACCTTTCAGTTATATTATGAAAGATGCTCGTTTTGATGGTATTCCACTCATCCTTGAAACAATAAACCCAGATATTTGGCCACAAGAAATTGCCTGGCTGAAATTACAACAAAATTAATTATTCTTTAATTAAAGCATTATCTAACGGGTATCAGTTCAACTTTAGCCATCATGGCAGCTAATTCAGGACGATTGCTGATACCTACATTAGGCTGGCTAACGGCAAGCGCAGATACAGCGGTCGCCAATCGCAACGTATGTTCACTGGATTCCCGCATCAGCAAACCATAAACCAAGCCACCAACCATTGAATCACCAGCCCCAACAGTGCTGACGACTTTACAATGTGGTGGTTTCGCCAACCATGCTCCAGACGCATTAACCCATAATGCTCCCTGCTCACCCAATGATATGACAACATGAGCAATTCCCTGATCCCTAAGTTGATGTGCCGCCATGATGATATCGGATAACTCAGGTAACAGACGCCCCGTCCATACTTCAAGCTCATGGCGATTCGGCTTCACTAACCAAGGGGATGCTTTTAACCCTGCAACCAATGCTTCACGGCTGCTGTCAAAAATAATACAAGGACAAAGCTGACGTAGACAGGCCATCCAGTCGGTAAACGATTCAGCAGAGACACCAGCTGGTAAGCTACCACTAACAATAACCATATCAAACTGTCCAAGCCATGAAAGCGAATCATTAACAAATCCCGACCATTCAGCTTCACCGACATAAAAACCAGTGAAGTTAAAATCTGTCACTTCACCGCTTTCTTCTGTTAATTTGACATTAATCCGTGTTCTGCCTGGTACTAAATGAAAACGATTTACCATACCATTTTCATTGAAGAATTGTTGAAATCCTTCCTGATTTTCCTTACCCAAAAAACCACTCACCGTGACATCAATACCTAAGTCACGCAAAACTTTAGCAACATTATTGCCTTTCCCAGCAGCATGTAGTCCAGCGGCTTGCACTCGGTTGATCGCCCCTTTGACGATTTCCGGGCACAATCCTACCAAATCATAAGCAGGGTTTAGGGTGATAGCGGCAACTCTACGGCTCATATTTACCCGATGTCTCCTAAGTAGATATACCCGTTATCTTTCAAGTTGCCTCTTTGTTGGCTTCGCTCACTCACCCCGGTCACATAGTTCGCTATGCTCCCGGGGATTCGCTCCCTTGCCGTCGCGATGCATCTTGAAATCCATAGGGTATAGTCATCATCATTACTACGCATTTTCAGTTCTATTTATATCACTTTATATCACTAAAATTGAATCGTTTCAGTTAAATTCCGTACTTTATTGATCGTTATTGATCGTTGTCTTAAATTGATTTCCGGATAAGAATAGCATTGAATTTTTCTCAAAAAGAATTGCTAATTTATTGAAATTTAGATGAAAGGAATAAACCAAATGTCTGTCATTGTGGGTGTTGGCGTAGTTATTGTGAACGAATATGGTCAAGTCTTACTCGGAAAACGTAGCAGTAAACATGCTCCATACTGGTCAATCTTTGGTGGTCATGTTGATGACGGAGAAACTTTTGAGCAATGTGCAATCCGTGAAATTGAAGAAGAAACGGGTCTGACGATTCAATCACCAAAGGTCTACGGTATTTGTAATAACCTTCAAACTTACCAACAGGAAGGAAAACATACTATTTCAGTATGTTTACTGGCAAAACATCCAGGTGGTGAACCAAAATTGATGGAACCAGAAAAATGTGAACAGTTTATGTGGTGCGATCCCGATAATCTTCCTGAACCTCATTTTGAAGCTAGCCGGAATGCAATAAAAATGTGGCAAGAAAATAAATTTTATTTTACCGAATGAACTAACTTATGTTAGTTCAATTTCAAATAATCCTTTATGACATCTATTTACACTCTATAGACAAAAATGTATCTTTGAGCTAGTACAAAGAAACAATATACCAGCAGGAGTTAATATGTCCATTGAGACACCCCAGAGTTTAAAGCGCCCTCCCATACTGGGTGGTGCAATGATAATTGCCGGAACTGCTGTCGGTGCAGGAATGTTCTCTACTCCTGTGGCAACTTCCGGTGTCTGGTTTACTGGCTCAATTATTCTGCTGGTTTACACATGGGTGTGTATGTATTTTTCCGGCTTGATGATACTAGAAACCAACCTGAACTACCCATCAGGTGCAAGCTTCCATACCATGACTAAAGATTTACTCGGTAAAGGATGGAATGCAATCAATGGCATCTCTATTGCATTCGTACTTTATATATTAACCTACGCCTACATTTCAGCGGGTGGCTCAATTATTGCCCACAATTTTAAAAATACTATTTCGATATCACAGGCAAATGCTGGCTTTATTTTCGCTTTTATCGTTGCATTTATTGTCTGGTTATCGACTCAAGCTGTCGATCGTTTAAGCACAATTTTAATCGGCGGTATGGTTATTACTTTTTTTATGTCGGTTGGCGGCATGTTTACCGAAGTGAAATATGTCATTCTGTTTAATCAGACGGATGCTATATCAAACGACACGACAACAAGTTATATATCTTACGCTTTAGCCGCTCTGCCCTATTTACTCGTTTCATTCGGATATCACGGTAACATCCCAAGTTTAGTAAAATATTATCATAAAGATAGAAAAGCCGTTATTCGCAGCCTGTTATTAGGCACATTAATCGCATTAGCTATTTATATCCTGTGGCAATATGTCATTCAGGGAAATATTCCTCGCGAAGCATTCAAACAGATTATTGCTGATGGCGGGAATATAGGTGATTTATTAAAACACATGGATAATACAACAAACAGCAAAACTGTTCACCAGCTTCTAAATGCCTTCTCTTATATGGCATTAGCAAGCTCATTTCTTGGTGTCTCCTTAGGGCTATTTGATTACATAGCCGATTTTTTCGGTTTTAAAGATAACAACCCCGGCCGGTTAAAATCTGCATTAGTGACATTTATTCCACCAACAGCGCTAGCTTTACTATTCCCCAATGGCTTTCTATATGCCATTGGTTTTGCTGGATTCGCTGCAACCATCTGGGCTGTCATTATTCCAGCACTCATGGCTCGGGCAAGTCGCCAGCGCTTTCCTGAAGCCAGTTACCGAGCGCCAGGAGGGAAATTCCTCATTGGGTTCGTCATTCTGTTTGGTTTGATAAATGCTATAGCTCATATTTTGTCCTCTCTTGATTTATTACCTGTGTATCGTTGATATATAAGACATTCTTACTACAACCCCAATGTAAAAAAACAGTGGGGTTTTTTAATCCCTACTTGCCTAATGTCTTGACTGCGAGTAATTTTGTCGCCGATTATTCTCTTGTAGTTTTATGGAAGGTTACATATGGCTAAAGCCAATGAAATTAAACGCGGTAGCGCCGTCAGTTATAATGGTAAGTTACTGCTGGTTAAAGATATTGATATTCAAGCACCAAGCGCCCGGGGAGCTAGCACATTATATAAAATGCGCTTTACTGATATCCGCACTGGTCAAAAAGTGGAAGAACGCTTCAAAGGCGATGATATCCTTGATACGATCAACCTAACTCGTCGTAGCGTTAACTTTTCCTACATTGATGGCGATGAATATGTTTTCATGGATGATGAAGATTTCACACCTTATCACTTTAAAAAGGAACAAATCGAAGAAGAGTTGTTATTTATTCCTGAAGGTGGCCTGCCTGGTATGCAAGTTCTGACGATAGAGGGGCAAGTCATTGCCCTTGAACTACCACAAACAGTCGATATGGTTATTGAAGAAACAGCCCCTGGAATTAAAGGCGCTTCAGCCAGTGCACGAACAAAACCAGCTAAAATGAGCACCGGACTCACCGTGCAAGTACCTGAATATATCAGTAGCGGGGAAAAAATCCGTATTCATATTGCAGAACGCCGCTATATGGGGCGTTGCGATTAATAATATTAGCTAATTCTGAGTTACCCGGTATAAAACAGGGTAACTCACTTTTTATTTTATTCCATTCATTAAATCAGTCAGCTCCTTTCCATTAGCATTTTGGCATAATTTAAATTCCCAAATAAAATATAATGTAAATCTGTCACTCATTCATTTTAGCAATGACAGATAAAATCCCGACTCTTCTTCAATTAAACATTGAATAAATAACATATAAAATTTTTCTTAACATCAATTATAGAAAATTGTAACAACGCCAATTTTCTCTTTTCCTTTTATCCATTTAATCTCTGTTACCCCCATTTGGTGTGGTAAATAAAAATAAATATCATTTTGCAAATCGAGCTTTTGTCGTTGGGTAATCTTATGTCCTTTTCGCCAACAAGTGGTGTCAGCCCAGTTATCACGCCAATCAAAACGACACGGTGATTCAACGATCGCACCAGAAAAGCGAATAACCCCTGTATTTGATGTTGTTTCTGGCTCACTATTGACAAGACCCGAAATTATCAGAAAAAAACAACCCATTATAACCCGAAACATAGACATAAAGCCCCCACCATAAAACAGCATCATTCGCTGCGATTTCCAAAAATGAAATCAATCTAGAAATCGGAAAAATTTATGAGCCTATGTATTGGTAACGGCTATTTTCATTGTTTATTTATGATTTTTAGCGATTAAAACTGATTAAGATATTTATATCTTACAATATTAGAATTATCAGAAGTAATTCTTAATAAATTAAGAATTTACAACCTTAAACACCCCAAGATCACTCAATAAAATCCATAGAATTGAACAGGAATACCAAAGTAAATAAAAAAATGCTGGAAAAAGCACAACAAAGTAGATAAAAACAACAACAAATTAACTTATGATTAAGAACTGTGACATTATTACTCAATATTTGTTATATTAACCTACATAATTGTAAGTTTAGTTACCACTTATCTTATTTTTAACAAATAGGTCTCCCATGACACGCAGTCACCCATTTGCCATATTTATACTGAACCTGTTAGGTATCACTTTATTTCTCTCCTGGTATTTACCAGAGCATCATGGTTTCTGGCTCAAGATCGACTCTGCAATCTTCTACTTCTTTAATGAGAAATTAACATCAGGCTCAACATTCACAGAATTTGTAGCATTTGTGAATATCAGGGCCTTCGATGTCATTTCACTTTTATGTATGGGATTGCTGTATTACAACACTTTTCGTAAACAGAATTACGATGGCAAACGCAGATTATTCATGATTGGCTTGGTCATGATAATAAGCGCAGTTATACTTAACCAAATCGGTCATCTACTCCCTGTTGTCCGTCCAAGCCCAACATTAACCTTCGATCATATCAATCGTATTAGCGAAATGACCAATCTGGTAACAAAAGATGCATCAGGTGATAGCTTTCCAGGTGATCACGGATTAATGCTCCTGATTTTCAGCTGCTTTATTCTTCGATATATCTCAGGCAGAGCATTCTGTATTGCATTACTCATTATGGTAATATTTGCGTTACCTCGCATCATAGCAGGAGCTCACTGGTTTACTGATATTGCAGTCGGTTCTTTATCTCTGGTGCTAATCGGAACAAGTTGGCTACTATTAACACCATTAAGTGACATAATGATTAACTGGTTGGATAAAAATCTACCGCAAATTGGCCGCCCAATTTAAGATCTTTCCCATAAACTCTTTTTACTGAATCATATCGGGAAGGTATTTAACCTTCCTAATAGTTCATAAAACCCACATAAATTAGCAACACTCCTAATCTCTCCCATTTAGAAATCTAATTTTTTGTAAATTATGTCATTAAATACTCGCCTTTTCCTGATTGTTTCTGTACTCTCGATCTGAATAATATTTATTGTAAATATCGTTATAAAACGTGGCATCAGACGCGTTTTTTCGCCAAGCGCGTTGTTTACTCATTGTTTTTTCTAACACCAGGCTTTGAAGCGTTTGATATTTTTCAATAATAGCGACCAACTAAGGTAAGGATAGCAAGGGAAAACAAAAATAATGGTCAAGTCTCAACCGGCACTGAGATACATTACGCGGCTGATACCCGCGCTGTTCGTAGCGATCACCTTATCCGCGTGCAGCTCACCAGATTCATCAAGGTTTCGTAACACACAAACTGATACGCATGCAGTAAATGGTAAGAACGGCTTCTTACTTCAAGCGTCTCAGGATGAATTCGAAGCACTCGTTCGCAATCTGGACATAAAATCCAAAATTCTTAGCCAATACAATGGCTGGAAAGGGGTTGCCTATCGACTCGGTGGCGATACTAAACGCGGTATAGATTGTTCTGCCTTTGTTCAACGTACTTTCCGTGACCAGTTTGGCATGGAACTACCACGTTCAACATTTGAACAACAAAATATTGGCAAAAAAATCGACCGTTCAAGATTACGCCCTGGCGATTTAGTTTTATTTAAGACAGGTGCCCGTACCAGGCATATTGGCATCTATGTTGGCAATGACCAATTTGTTCATGCCTCTACTAGCAATGGTGTAATCGTTTCCAGGTTAAGCAGTACATACTGGAGCAAACGTTATTATGGTGGTCGCCGGGTCATCAGCAATAGTATGGCACCTAACGGCTAAAAATTTTTCCCTTACCCCCTTGCCCGCAAAAAAGCGCTCCCATTAAAGGAAGCGCTTTTCGCGTTTATACCCGCCATCTTTCAAATTGCCTCTTTATTGGCTGCACTCACTCATCCCGGTCACATAGTTATCTATGCTCTATGCCCCTGGGGATTCGCTTCCTTGCCGTCACGATGCATCTTGAAATCCATAGGGTATATATCAAAATGGATAAAGCGCTGTTATCTTTTCAGCAATGGCAGCGCCAAGTGTCTTCAAACGACACATAACCGCACTTTCGTCTTCACTATTAATAAATAAGCACGGCTGACCTTCCAACTCAATCACAGTGCTTCCAATTTGCATATCAGCAAGTGATTGCTGTAATTTTTGCATAATATTCCACGCAGCCCCGTCTTCGTGGCTGAGTAACTTCAACCCCATCAGGCTGCTTTCTGCATTCACTTCATCAACCGGAAGCGGCTCAACTTTGATACCCACAAAACCGGGTGACCACTTGTAACTTTGCGGCAGCCGATGTACTACCGAAAGCTGAATATTATTCACGAATCATTCCTACCTGAAAGAACATAGATACAAAAGTTAAAGTTAGCGGCTATCTTCAGGTGTTCTACTCGCCAAAACCGAATAACTAACCCCCAAAAAAGGTAAACGAAAAGTTAAATTTGTGTTTATAGTATTACATTAATTCCAAATTTCACCTTAGAAAAAGTGAGATCAATCTCTCATTTCTCATATATTTATACTTTTTTTAAAGAAAACTCAACTAATTTTTATGCAAAAACCCAACTTTATGTTTAATGATTGTTTACATATTTTATTTTTTCAACTCAACACTTTAACATAAAAATCAAATAAGAACTGTAAAAACAAATAGATAACAATGTGTTTTATAAGGTATAATTAATGACAACCTAATGATAACGCCGTTTAATTTTTGTTAATTTAACAAAAATACAACAATGACTTATAATCACTATCAATGCATCAATAACAATTTATTCACACGGCAAAACATTTCGGAATTTCCTTATAGTAAAAAGTTAGCTTCTCAGCTCAACAGGAATATAAAAATCAACAAATACGCAACAGCAATAATAAAAAAATAAACTCCCCTTGCCGTCGCGATGCATCTTGAAATCCATAGGGTATATTATGCATAACCAATTTTTCAATTTTCCTGAATATTCAGGAAAAACATTCTCTTTACTGACATTATCGTTTTTAATGATAATGTTAGTAATACAGAAAATGCAGCTAATACTACAAAGCTATTACAACCTCGTTACTTAACGGCAAATCTTAGAATAACAAAAAATAGCATAATTTTCTGTTCTAATTGGTTATCTTTAATAAATAAGATTAAATCTTACCCCTGTCAATCAAGAATATATCAACGAAAGTAGACATATATTTTAGAATAAAAAAATTTCTCAAAAATCTCACATAAAATTATAACTAGACAACATCATCAAAAATATTTTTCGCTTACCCTAATTTTCTTTTGAAGGAAAAGGCTGCACATGAAAACAGCCTTCTGTTTTTATTTATCGCCGCTTTTTTGCGTATATAATAAGCAACACAGCCAAAGTAACAGATAAAACCATAGAACCAACCATTGGCCAGGCATTACGTGCAGGTAACATAGCAAGTAATATACCAACCAAAGCACTAATACCAAAACGAACTGTACCTGCCAATGAAGATACAGTTCCGGCCATATGTGGATAATCATCTAAAACCACTGCCATGACATTGGATGTAATCATTGCAATACCACATACATAAGCTGCAATACCGATGACCAGAGCAATAAAGCCAAAATCGAGCGCGGTAGACAGTAACAACCAGATCCCCATCATAAACTGCACACTCAAACCAAAATACATCATCTTCAACGCACCAAAACGCCGGACATAGCGACTATTTATTGTCGTCATCACAAACAGAAATACGATGTTAAGCGCAAAGTAATAACCAAAGTTCTGGGGCGAAACACCATTCAACTCAATATAAACAAATGGCCCTGCACTGAGAAAAGAGAACATTCCTGCAAATGAAAAACCGCTGGCAAGCATGTAGCAAAATACACGACGCTGGCGAAATAACATAATAAACTGGCTTACGGTTGTACGAAGATGAAATTTTTGTCTTTTTTCTTTTGGCAACGTCTCTCTTATAAAGAAAGCGACAAGGAATACAGCAATAACAGAAGCCACCGCAATACTCCAGAAAATCGCATGCCAGGTGAACCAAATCATTATCATGCCACCAAGAATTGGAGCAATTAATGGGGCAATAGTCATTACCAATATCACAAAAGACATGCTACGCGAGAATTCGTCTTTGGTGAACAGATCTCGCATTAGCGCATTAATGACAACACCCGCTGCGGCGGCGGAGAATCCATGCAAAAAGCGCATATAAATAAAATCATCGATATTCTGAACCATTGCACACGCAGCTGAAGCTAGAGCAAATACAGTAACCCCACCCAGAATAACCGGCTTACGCCCCAAACTGTCAGCCATTGGACCATATACCATCTGACCGATGGCAAAACCAAGAATATAACTGCTCAGCGTCATCTGAACCTGTCCGTTATCTACACCGAAATCCTCGGCAACAGTCGGCAAACTCGGCAAATACATATCAATGGCAAGGGGCATTAACATAGAAAGTAGCCCAAGGATTAAAATCAGTCCCAAATAGGATGATCGTTGTTGTTGCACGTATATTGCTCCAATAATTTAAAATAATTAACTAAAACCAGAATTAAAGAAGAGTGACACTGGCAATTTCTTGCTCAGTTAATGATCGGTACTCTCCTGGCTCCAGTTCAGGAGCTAAAATGATTTCACCGATTCGCTCACGATGAAGCGAGGTTACCCGATTACCTACCGCTGCAAACATACGTTTTACCTGATGATAACGCCCTTCACTAATCGTCAGACGGGCTACTTGAGGCTCCAGAATTTCCAGCTGGGCAGGTTTTGTCACTGTTTTTTCACCATTAAGTTGCACACCTGCAAGAAATTTATCTGCCGTCTCTGCTGCAACTGGACATTCAAGTGTGACTAGATATGTTTTTTTACAATGATGTTTCGGGGAAGTAATACGGTGAGACCATTGGCCATCATCAGTTAACAAAACCAGACCCGTAGTATCCATATCCAACCTACCCGCAGTATGTAATTTATGCGCTACCGGCTCATCAATAAAATAGAGCACCGTTGGATTTATCGGATCATCGGTGGAACAGACATACCCCTGTGGTTTATTTAGCATAAAATAACGAGGCCCTTGCTGCTGTTCCAATAATGAACCATCAAACATGACCTGTTGCTCTGGAGTTAATTTATAAGCTCCCGTTTTTACAATCTCATCATCAACAGTGATACGCCCCGCACGCAACTCGCGCCCTACGTCATTCCGGCTGATACCAAGCTGTTGTGACAAAAATTTATCCAATCGCATGGATGAAGACACCTATATTAATTAATTTAAAAATGAACGTGATCCTCTACTATTTTGGCACTACCTCGGCACTACAACACCGAACCACCAAAAAAGAAGATGTGAAATGAACCCAAAAGATTTGAGAGCTAATCATAACTATGTTTACTATAAACAACAATTATCTATTTGTTATAACCAGTTATAGTTTCACACAATCAGATAATTATCTTACCTTGACTTCCGCCCACAGCAAATTGATAAGAAAAATGTTACTCTTTTACGAATATTTTTCTGTTGCGGAACGATTATGATTTTTACTTTACGTCCCTATCAGCAAGAAGCCGTGGATGCCACTATTAATCATTTCCGGCACCATCATGAGCCTGCGGTCATTGTATTACCAACTGGAGCAGGTAAAAGCCTAGTTATTGCTGAACTAGCAAAGTTAGCTCATGGGAAAGTATTAGTATTAGCGCATGTAAAAGAATTAGTTGCACAGAACTACAGCAAATATTGCGCATACGGTTTACCAGCAGATATTTTTTCCGCGGGATTGCAGCAGAAGCAAAGCACAGGCAAGGTGGTGTTTGGCAGTGTACAATCTGTTGCCCGTAATCTTGAATATTTTGACAATCAATTCTCTTTGCTGATAATTGATGAATGCCACCGTATTAGTGATGATGAAAACAGCCAATATCAGCAAATTATTCATCACCTTCGGCAAAATAACCCGCAGCTACGTATTCTTGGCTTAACAGCAACACCCTACAGACTGGCTATCGGCTGGATATATCAATATCACTATCACGGGATGATCCGTGGTGATGAAAACTGTTTTTTCCGTGATTGCATCTATGAATTGCCCCTGCGTTATATGATTAAACACGGTTTCCTGGTGCCCCCAAAGCGGCTAGACATGCCAGTTATGCAATATGATTTCAGTCAAGTCCGCTCCAGTCAGCAAGGTATCTTCAATAAAACTGATTTAAATCACGAAATTAAACGACAAAAACGCATCACGCCTCATATTATAAAACAAGTCATTGAATATTCCGCTGATCGCAAAGGCGTTATGCTTTTTGCTGCAACTGTCGAACATGCCAAAGAAATTTTTCAATTACTCCCTTCCGGCCAAGCTGCATTAGTCAGCGCCGATACATCAACCGCTGATCGTGATCTATTTATCGAAGCCTTTAAAACTCAGCAATTGCGCTATATGGTTAACGTCGCTGTATTGACAACTGGATTTGACGCTCCCCATGTTGATCTGATAGCTATTTTGCGCCCTACTGAATCCGTCAGTTTATATCAGCAAATTATCGGTCGGGGTTTACGATTATTTCCCAGCAAAAAAGATTGCCTAATTCTCGATTATGCAGGAAATCCTCACGATCTCTACACACCAGAAGTTGGCAGCAATAAACCGGATAAACAGAGCCAACCGGTTCAAGTATTCTGCCCTATCTGTAACTTCGCTAATCTATTTTGGGGAAAATGCACCTCCGACGGTGAAATTATTGAACACTTCGGCCGCCGCTGTCAGGGTTGGGAAAAGGATCAATGCGGCAAACGCCATCAATGTGAGTTCCGCTTTCGTTTTAAACTCTGCCCTCATTGCAATGCAGAAAATGATATTGCAGCGCGGCGTTGCCACAGTTGCCAGGAAGTGCTGGTTGATCCCGACGATATGTTGAAAGCCGCATTGAAGCTCAAAGATGCACTGGTACTGCGTTGTGGTGGCATGCAACTCATCTCTGAAACTGACAGTAAAGGCGAATGTCTGAAAATCATCTATTACGATGAAGATGGTGCTGATGTTTCGGAACGCTTTCGGCTGACAACCCCTGCCCAACGACTAGCCTTTGAGCACCAATTTCTCCGTCAGCATCAACGTGCCCCGGCAATACCTTTTGACTGGAAAACCGCCTCAGATATCGTTCGCCGGCAATCTTTATTACGCCATCCAGATTTTGTTGTCGCCCGTAAAAAAGGCCGATTCTGGCAAATTCGTGAAAAGATCTTTAATTACCAAGGGCGTTTTCGACGAGCAGATGAATTGTATTAAAATGAATTGTATTAATAGGTTCAGATTAACCTATTCCATTTGCTGTAACTGCCATTTTTCGCTAGAATGCCGCCCGCTTAACACGGTGTTACTATGTTAGTTACTATGTTAAATGTTAAGCCAAATCTCGAACCTGCCGCTGGGTCGCCTGTAGCAGGATTTATTTTCTTCTTGAAGAGAAAAAATAATGTTTACTATTAATGCAGAAGTACGTAAAGAGCAGGGCAAAGGTGCGAGCCGCCGCCTGCGCAGAACTAACAAGTTCCCAGCTATCGTATACGGTGGCAACCAAGAGCCAGTTTCTATTGAACTGAATCATGATCTGGTTATCAATATGGAACACCAAGCTGAATTTTATAGCGAAGTTCTGACCTTGGTTATCGACGGTAAAGAGACTAAAGTTAAAGTGCAGGCTGTACAGCGCCATCCGTTTAAGCCAAAACTGGCGCACATTGACTTCCTGCGTGCTTAATTAGCCACAGCCGAGCTTTTCGGGACGCCGAATAAATAACGCCGCATTTGCGGCGTTATTTATTTCTTAGCATCAATGACCACCACTATGACGCTGTAACTGATCTCGTAAATTTGGCGGCGTGCCTTTAATAGTTAAAGTATCCGTTGCCGGATCCCAAAAAATTCTTTCACCAAATAACATCGCATCAAAATTGATTGTTAATCCGCCACCACTACCGGCAAATTTAGTCAACTGGCGTAACGTACTGCGATCTGCTGGGAAACTCTCTTCCAGCTCATATCCTTGTTCCTGAGAAAACTGCTGAAAATTCTGTTCTCCAAACGAGGGTAATGCCTGAGACAACGCCTTAATTTCTATTTCCTCTCCCGCCTGCAATTGTTCATTACAATAGCTGTATACTTGCTGACGATAGGCTTGACGCTCATTCTTATCAAGCTCACCAGATTCACAATAATCATCAACTGCTTGTAGCAATCCTTTATTCTGAACTTTAGCATTCATACCTTCACTAGCAGCGAGAAAATCCATAAAGAAATCTGAAACTTTACGCCCTACTCGACCTTTCAGGAATGTTAAATAACGGCTTGATTCAGGATTAGCTTCCCACTCCGTCAAATCTATACGAGCAACAATATCAGCATGAGGAATATCCAGATAATGCGTAGTATTTAAATCCAGATTATCGTTAACAGACATACTGTTACAGCTATTAAGTACGGCAATCAATAAATACTCTACCGCCAGATAGCGATACTGACAAAACAGGACCGTCCCTCCCTCGGCAAACGGATATTTTGCCAGTTCATCCCTCAAACGTGCCATTGCTGCACGACTGAACCCAAGAAAATCTTCATCACCTTTACGCTGATGTCTGAGTGCTTCTGCCAATTCACTCTCTTCATTAAATAAGCCGTAAGCTTTACTTTTTGCACTGTATACTCGGTGTAATTCAGCCATCATATCTTCCACCACTTGATCGGTGGCGAGCAAAGAATCACGCAACACGACATCTAATGTCTGTTCATCACGCTTGATTAATTGATGCAAGGCAATCTGGTCTATTTGCAGACTCATTCTTTCTACTCCTTTCGGCTGACTTCACGCATTTTTAAACACGCATTCAAACACCGATAACAAACGACTGCAATAAAAAAACCCCAAAAGAAAATAACATTTCATCATCTGCCACCAACTATAATTTGCTGACAGATATCAAAAAATTGCTAAAAATAGGCTATTACTGCAACATAATCTTAACCGTAAATTAATTTGCCACAAAAGAGCAGAAAATCACGCATCTATACGGTAAGATAATGTGCTTTGTTAGTTCAGGAAGTTTAAATCTATGCCACAGTCATCTCGTTACAGTGACGAACACGTTGAACGTTTATTAACAGAACTCGTCAGTGTTCTGGAAAGAAACCGTACCCCGACAGACCTTTCTCTAATGGTGCTGGGCAATATGGTGACAAATTTAATCAATACGAGTATATCTCCTGCACAGCGCAGACATATTGCTGACTCGTTTGCACACGCGCTTAAATCTTCTGTAAACGAAGATAAAGCCCATTAATTTTTAACTAAAGACCACAACGTAAACAAAATATGGTGACTAGCCGTCAGCGTTATCGTGAAAAAGTTTCCCAGATGATTAGCTGGGGGCACTGGTTTGCCCTGTTTAACATCCTGCTCAGCCTTGGACTGGGTAGTCGTTATCTGTTTGTTTCTGACTGGCCGGGTTCACTATTCGGTCGGGTTTATGCTCTGGCTAGTTGGCTGGGGCACTTTAGTTTTATTGTTTTTGCTGCTTATTTGCTGGTTCTGTTTCCACTGACATTTATTTCCATGTCGCAGCGCCTGCTCAGGTTTCTTTCAGCCATTTTCTCTACTGCCGGACTGACACTGTTAATATTCGATATTGCCATATACAACCGTTTCCACCTTCACCTTACACCTTTAGTTTGGGATTTAGTCATCAATCCTGATCAAGGGGAACTGGCGCGAGAATGGCAGCTAATGTTCATCTGTATCCCGGTCATTTTTCTGATACAGATGTTATTTGGCACCTGGAGTTGGCAGAAACTACGCAGCCTGAATCGGCAACGATTTGGTAAGCCACTGGCTGCTGTCCTTATTTTGGCCTTTGTCGCTTCCCATCTGATGTATATCTGGGCTGACGCTAATTTTTATCGTCCGATCACCATGCAACGTTCCAACCTACCGCTCTCCTATCCAATGACAGCGCGTAAATTTCTTGAAAAACATGGTTTGCTGGATCAACAAGAATATCAGCGCCGCCTTATGCAACAGGGTGATCCTGCTGCGCTGACAGTGGAATATCCACTTAATGATCTGACTTATCTGAATAAAGGAAGCGGATACAACCTGTTAATACTGGTAGCTGATAAGCTGGATAATGAAGATATTACCGAGAATATGCCTGTGCTCTCTCATTTCAGAGAAACCAACATTCAGTTTAATCAACATTTCAGCACCGGGATTCAAAATGATACTGCCTTATTCGGGTTGTTTTATGGCATTTCTTCTGGTTATCTGGATGGAATACTGGCTGGACGTAAATCATCAGCGCTGATTAATGCCCTGACTCATCACGGATATCAATTTGGCCTATTCTCTTCCGTGGGATTTGACACTCCGCTTTATCGTCATGCATTACTTTCCGACTATTCATTACCTATTGAGGTCAACCAAAGCAACCAACTCACCATCGAACAATGGCAGCAATGGCTGAATTTACCCAATACTAACGCTCCTTGGTTCTCCTTCTTGAGGCTAAGTGGCTTGGATAAAGCAGATGCAGTAGGAAATGCCGCAGCTTTTGATGGTCAGATTAATACTGTACTAGAGACACTAAAAAACAAAAATGCACTGAACAATACGGTCATTGTTATTACCGCTGAACACAGTGAACTTGCCGCGACACATCCACCTAAGTGGATAAATAATGGCAGATTCAATCGTGCTCAAATGCATGTTCCACTGCTGATTCATTGGCCAGGAACACCATCACAGACAATTAGTAAACTGACAAGCCATCAGGACATCATGACAACATTAATGCAACGTTTGTTGCACGTCAGCAATTCTCCTGATGATTATTCTCAAGGCGAAGATCTATTTGCAGCACAGCGTGATAACCCGTGGATAATTACCGGTGATGATGGTTCCTTGATCATCACAACCAGTGAAAACACCTTGTTCTTGGATAAAAATGGTGACTATCACCTATATGACCTGGAAGGCAACGAAATCAAAGATGCTAAACCCAATCTGGCACAACTGTTACAGATACTAACCGAGGTTAAACATTTTATAGCCAACTAAATGCTTAAAAATCAATCGGTCACAAAATTTAGTGCTTGCTTTTAGATAAAAAATCAGTACTATAATAGGAATTATCGGCATGTAGCGCAGCTTGGTAGCGCACCGTCATGGGGTGTCGGGGGTCGTAGGTTCAAATCCTATCATGCCGACCAAATTTCCCTAGAAAAACCAACCTCTTATGGTTGGTTTTTTTATGGCTGAAATTTGCTTGGTGTAAAACTGGTGTAAAATGGGTGTAAAACCCCAACTTCAAACTTGGCATTGATAGCCACTGACAAACCAGCCTCTCTTACCTAAAAATATAAATTTATCTAATTATTTTCCTCACTTCGGCACTTCCGGCCATTCTACGTCAGGCGCTTGATTAACATCTACACGCGTAAGCAATACTCTGTATTTCTTCCATTCGAGTAGAGCGGCTTTCTCTGAGTCAGTAGCAACTTCTAAGTCAACAGAGTCTTGTAGCAATGAGAGTGTTTCATTTGCTTGTTGTAACAGTGCTGCTTGTTGTTGCTTCGCTTCATTAATCTGATGAGATTTGAGAAGGTCTTTATCAACTACCCATTCTTTGCCGTTCCACGTATCGAAGTCTGTGGGAGGTTTCTTGAAGGTTAGGGTATCCGGCAGTTCACCGATTTCTGTTATCTCAGTCGGAGCGCGAGTTAACGTGTCGTAAGCTGTTTTGCCACGGTAATCGGGAAGGATTTGCCAGCACTTTCCGTCTTCACTGCGACAAACGGCCACATCGTGAGAATCGGGAAGTTCTGGCGCATCGGGATAAGCACCGGCTGATAGACTGACACCGAGCATCACATACTCAATATCTGAAACTGTGAATTCTCTCGTTATCTGATTCGAGTGATAAACCTTTATCCAGCCTGCCTGAATAGCCAATCCGTCTTTACCCAATACGGCTGTTTCATGTTCTAAAGAGTATTTCTGTTCTGTCATTATGCTGCTCTCACTATGTAGTTAAATGCGACGTTGCGGGGGCGGGTTTCGTTAGCTGCTGCTTCAGTAACGCCGCCAGTGTACGTATTTTGATCAAGTGAACGTGTGTATGTGCTTCCTTTTCCTGTTGACCAGGACTGATTCCCGGCGAGAATGAGGTCTTCAACATTTTGTTTTGAAGCTACTTTATAGTGATTATGATCTTGTATCGCGTCTCCTTGCCATGTTCCAGGCATTCGCCCTGGATCAACGCCTCGACTATCATCCCATCCCCTGATAAATTCACCGCGCAAATCAAGAAGTTGCCCGGAGGGATAAGCTTCTGCTAACTTTGGGTATTTTGATTTATCAAACGTTTGGCCGTTGCACGTAAGATAACCGGCCGGAGTGTATCTGTGAGGATACGGAAGCGGAACGCCGACTGGAACAATATCATCAAGTGTTGCTAACGTGCCGTTTTTGTTTGGGAAATTAACAAGATAAATATTATTACCCGCAGCGTTTCGCTTATATAAATAAATAGATTGCTCATTATCATTAGTTAGATTTGCCTCGATAGCAAAGAATCCTCTGTTTTCTTTTCCAGCTGGCGGTAAAAAATTAATTAATGGATATATGCTCCTTGTATTAACAACTCCAATATTCCCTCTTGCGAAATTAGCATCAACAAAGCTTTGCTGCGCTGAATTCCTCGCCAACTCCACCGTCTCCACCAATCCGAGGTTTTTCACAAAGGCATTTTTATCAGGAATGTCGGCGCCGTTTTGGTTTTTGGCAAGTTTGCTATTGGCATTATCATTTACATCAGAAACTAACTTCTGAGTGGCTGCAAGGGTATTACTGTTGCCTGTTTTGTCTGTGAGCTGGGTGATGCCTTTTTGGGTTAATGAGGCGTCGTGAATTTCTACGGCGCTATTATCAATTAATTTTTTAATAGCAACAAAAAGCTGGCTGTCATTTTTACTGTCTAATTTAATTCCCGCTCCCATAATTGCATTAATTAATTCACGCTGAACGGTATTAAACCATCCTGCATCTAATATTGTCGGTGCAATACCCGCAGCAAC